>WQWL01000054.1 GCA_009785345.1 Oscillospiraceae bacterium | reverse complement strand
GTAAGAAAGAAAAGACCGCCCGAACCATATATGGGTAAAGGCATTAAATACGTTGACGAAGTCATTCGCCGCAAAGAAGGAAAGACGGGAGTGAAGTAAGATGATAAAAAGACCGGATACAAAAGCGCAACGCAAAAGGCGCCACAAAAGAGTACGCGGCAAAATAGCCGGCACACCGGAGCGTCCAAGACTTAACGTTTTCCGCAGCGAAAAGCACATCTATGCACAACTTATTGATGACACAAATGGAATCACTCTATGTTCTGCATCTTCGCTGGAAAAGGATTTTGAAGGTTCCGGATCAAACAAAGAGGGTGCGCAAAAAGTAGGTAAGCAAATTGCTGAACGTGCACTCAACAACAAAATCGAAAACGTAGTTTTTGACAGAGGTGGATATATTTACCATGGTCGTGTCAAAGAACTTGCAGAAGCTGCCCGCGAGGGCGGACTGAAATTCTAACGGGAGGAGGAAACAGAATGGCTTATAGTGGTAATCAAAGAGATAACAGAAGAGACAATAGAAGAAGAGAAGAAGAACCATCAGAATTTACAGAAAAAGTAGTTTCCTTGAACCGTGTTGCTAAAACTGTTAAGGGTGGACGCATATTTAAGTTTGCGGCACTTTGTGTAGTAGGCGATGGAGCAGGTAGAGTCGGATTCGGACTTGGAAAAGCCGGTGAAATCTCTGAAGCTATCCGCAAAGGCATAGAGGATGCAAAGAAAAATGTAACAACAGTAACTACATCAGGTGGAACGATTCCACACGAAGTAATCGGCGTATTTGGCGCAGGGAAAGTGTTACTAAAACCAGCACCTCCAGGAACAGGCGTTATCGCAGGAAATGCTGTTCGTGCAGTAGTTGAAGCAGCAGGAATTTCTGACATAAGAACAAAGTGTCTGCGTTCAAACAACCCTCAAAATGTTGTTGCAGCCACAATGATGGGTCTTAAGTCACTACGTGATGCTACTCAGGTTGCAAAGACCAGAGGCAAAACTGTAGAAGAAATAGTGGGTTAGGAGAGAATAATGGCAAATTTAAAAATAAAACTCACAAAAAGTTTAAGTGGTAGACTTGAAAAACATATCGCAACTGCAAAATCTCTTGGTCTAAAGAAAATCGGTAGCGAAACAATCCAACCCGATAATCCGCAAACAAGAGGCAAAATCGAAAAGATTAAGTATATGATCGAAGTAACAGAAGAGTAAGGGGTGAGTGAGATATGAATATTCACGAGCTTTCTCCGGCAAAGGGTTCAACCCATGTAGCCAAACGAAAAGGACGCGGACATGGTACCGGCAACGGTAAAACATCGGGACGCGGACATAAAGGACAAAATTCACGAAGTGGCGGTGGAGTCAGAATAGGCTTTGAAGGCGGACAAATGCCTTTAGCACGTCGTGTTCCCAAAAGAGGCTTTAACAATATATTTGCAAAGCCACTAACGGGTGTAAATCTCGCGGCTCTAAATAGATTTAAAGCTGGGACAAAGGTGGACAAAGAATTGCTCTTATCATCCGGTGTACTCAGCAAGTGCGAGTATGGAGTCAAGATTCTTGGAAATGGCACACTTAAGAAGAAGCTAACCGTTAAAGCAGCGGCTTTCTCAGAATCAGCAAAAGCAAAAATTGAGGAAGCAGGCGGAAAGGCGGAGGTGGTGTAACCTTGTTACAGACGCTACGTAATGCATGGAAAATTGACGAAATAAGAAAAAAGCTACTTTTCATGGCATTTATAGTACTAATATATCGTTTGGGTAATGCTGTTACAGTGCCGTATGTTGATACTGCGGCTTTGCAAGTGCATTTCCAAGCACTTAGCGGCACGGTGTTAGGTTTCCTAAACACAATGTCAGGTAGTGCTCTAGAGCGTGCATCAATATTTGCATTATCAATCCAACCGTACATTAATGCATCTATTATAATGCAACTACTTACAATTGCCATCCCTGCTCTTGAGAGAATGCGTAAAGAGGGCGGCGAAGAAGGCAAGAAAAAGATTGAAAAAATCACACGTTACGGTACAGTTGGTATTGCAGCAATTCAAGGTTTTGCATACTATACACTTATCCGCACAGGTGATCCTACAATCGGTGGTTCAATGCTTCTACCGGGAGCGGAAGCCATGTGGTGGACACCGGTAGTTATTATTGCAACATTTATGGCCGGTAGTGCACTCCTCATGTGGATGGGTGAGCAAATAACTGAGTTCGGGATTGGTAACGGTATTTCCGTAATCCTTTTTGTCAGTATTGTTGCTCGTTTCCCAATCGAACTATGGCAAATGGTTAATGGTGTTATAGCGGTACCAAGCAACTGGTGGATTTATGCACTAATGCTACTTGGAGCACTTGCAATCATTGTATTGATAGTGGTAATCCAAAACTCAGAGCGCAGGATACCGGTTCAATATTCGAAGCGCGTAGTTGGAAGAAAAATGTATGGCGGGCAGTCGACACATCTACCAATGAAAGTCAATATGTCCGGTGTTCTCCCCGTAATTTTCGCTCAATCAATAGCATCAATACCCGCGACAATTGCCATATTTGTACCAAGATGGCGCGATGGTTGGTTGATGGAAAATGCATTCGAAATGACAACCGTTCCATACATGGTACTGTACTTCTTCCTAATTGTATTCTTCTCATATTTCTACTCAACAGTACAATTTAATCCTGTTGAAATTGCAAACAATTTGAAGAAAAATGGAGGCTTTATACCTGGCTTCAGGGCCGGCAAGCCGACAAGTGATTTTATTCAGAAGGTACTAACCAAGATAACACTATTTGGAGCACTCTATCTTGCAATTGTTGCGATTACGCCAATGATAGTTGCTGCAGTTTCTGAGACAGCACGTAACACAGGTATAGCCATGGGTGGTACATCCATCATCATTGTTATAAGTGTTGCACTTGAAACCATAAAACAACTAGAATCACAAATGCTCATGAGGCACTACAAGGGCTTCCTTGAATAAACCCGGGAGGTTAATACAATGAGATTAATACTTCTAGGTCCGCCCGGAGCAGGCAAGGGCACACAAGCAGAAGTTTTGGTTGAAAAGCTCAACGTTCCACAAATATCTACAGGGGACATATTACGTGCCGCGGTAAAAAACGGCACCCCTGTTGGGCTTGAAGCAAAAGCATATATGGATGCCGGAGATCTTGTTCCTGATGATGTAATTATCGGAGTTGTCAAGGAACGTCTCACAGCAGATGATTGCAAGAACGGATATATATTCGACGGTATGCCAAGAACAATTGCACAGGCAGAAGCGTTAGATGCACAAGAGGTTATAATTGACACAGTATTGTCAATCGAAGTTCCCGACGAAGTCATAATAAAAAGACTAAGTGGAAGGCGAACATGCCCCAAATGCGGAATGATATTCCACATCGAAACGAAGAAGCCAAAAGTTGAAGGTATATGTGATGCTTGTGGAGCAGCTTTAGTTATAAGAAAAGATGACGAAGCTGAAACAATAGTAAATAGGCTCAAAACATATCACAATGAAACAGAGCCACTAATTGATTATTATAAAACACAAGGCAAATTGAAAGAAGTAGGTGGAGACCTTTCGATAGCAGAGCAAACCGCTGAAATGTTCAATGCACTAGGATTATGATTAATCGAAAATCAGCTCGCGAAATTGAATACATGCGTAGTGCCGGAAGGATAGCTGCACAAGCCAGAGAACTGGCGGGAGCAATGGTAAAAGTCGGAACGACAACCAGAAGCATTGACAAGGCAGTACATGAGTTTATTAAATCGCAAGGAGCAATACCAACTTTTTTAGGATATCGCGATTACCCATCAAGCATATGTATTTCAATCAATGAAGAAGTAATACACGGGATTCCAAGTTCGCGAAAACTTGCAAACGGAGATATCGTCAGCATCGACATCGGTGTAACAATGAATGGATATATAGGCGATTGTGCCGCAACATTTATTGCAGGCGAAAGTACCGAAGAATCGGAAAAACTTGTAAAAGTGACTCGTGAATGTTTCTATAAATGTTTGAGATATGCAAAAGTCGGGAACAGGGTGTCAGATATGTCAAGGGCGATTCAACAACATGCGGAACAAAATGGCTATTCAGTAGTACGAGCCTATTCCGGACATGGAGTCGGCACAAAACTTCACGAATCACCGGAAGTTCCAAATTTTGTAGAAAGACCGCGTAGGGGGAATGACCCTCGACTATTACCGGGAATGACACTGGCAGTTGAACCAATGGTGAATGTTGGAAGTGCTGACATTAAAGTGTTGGATGACGAATGGACAGTCGTAACGATTGACAAGAAGAGTTCTGCACATTATGAAAACACAATTCTAATTACTGAAGGTGAGCCGGAGATACTCACAGTCTGCGAGGAAGCAACATGAATTTGGCAGACATAGTGATATCATTGAACGGGCGAGATGCCGGAAAACGATTTATTGTTGTAATGACAGATGCTGAGTATTCATTAATTGCTGATGGAAAAGGTCGCAGATTTGAAAGTCCAAAACGGAAAAAGAGCAAACACTTGAGACTTGAAGGTCAAGTGGATGGTCTATTAGCAGAGAAGCTGCAAAAAGGTGAAAAAGTGACAAACAATGAAATCAGACGATTTTTAGCCGGATATGCTGCAAACGAATGTAGCGAAGGAGGAATGCAAGATGCCAAAAGATGACATGATTGAACTTGAAGGAACAGTTGTTGACTCACTGCCAAATACCATGTTTCATGTAGACATAGGTAATGGACATACAATATTGGCGCATATCTCCGGAAAACTCCGGATGAACTTTATAAGAATTCTACCAGGAGACAAAGTAACGGTACAAATGTCACCGTATGATTTAACTCGAGGCAGAATCACATGGCGAAGCAAGTAGCAAAGGAGAACGACTATGAAAGTAAGACCGTCAGTTAAACCCATGTGCGAGAAATGCAAAATTGTTAAGCGCAAGGGCAGGGTAATGGTAATTTGCATTAACCCGAAACACAAACAAAGACAGGGATAATAGTACGAAAGGATTGATTGTAGTTATGGCACGTATTTCCGGTGTTGACTTACCGAAAGACAAACGAGTAGAAATAGCGCTGACCTATGTTTTTGGAATAGGCAGAACAAGCGCGAAGAAAATTCTTGAAGAAACGGGCATCGACCCGACAACAAGAGTAAAGAATCTTACGGAAGCGGAAGAAGCCGCACTTCGTGAGTGTATTAACAAAAGCTACATGGTCGAAGGTGACCTGCGTAGATCAGTTGCGCTTGATATTAAACGCCTGACTGAAATAGGTAGCTACAGAGGTCTGCGTCATAGACGAGGTCTTCCAGTGCGTGGGCAACGTAGTAAAACAAATGCTCGTACACGTAAAGGACCGAAGCGCACGATTGCTAATAAGAAGAAGTAAGGGAGGGAGTAAAGCATATGGCACCACCTAAAGGTAAAAAGACAAGAACCAGACGTCGCGAACGGAAAAATATCGAGAAGGGCGCAGTGCATATTAAATCATCTTTCAATAATACGATGGTTACTGTGACTGATGTACATGGAAACGCTATTTCATGGGCATCTTCGGGCGGAATGGATTTCAGAGGAAGCAGAAAATCTACTCCCTTTGCAGCGCAAACAGCAGCGGAAGCTGCAGCTAAAGCAGCAATGGAACATGGCTTGAAAACTGTTGAAGTTTTCGTCAAAGGACCAGGTTCCGGTCGTGAAGCTGCAATTAGAGCACTACAAACAGCAGGTCTTGAAGTCACAATGATTAAAGACGTAACACCGATACCACATAACGGTTGCCGTCCACCTAAGCGACGCAGAGTATAAAGGGAGGTAAACATAGAATATGGCTAGATATACAGGAGCAGTTTGCCGTCTTTGTCGCAGAGAAGGACAGAAATTATTCTTAAAAGGCGACAGATGCTATACAGAAAAATGTGCAGCAGAACGTAGACCATACCCTCCGGGTCAACATGGTCAAGGACGCTCAAAAGCATCGGAATATGGGCTTCAATTACGTGAAAAACAAAAAGCAAAGAGGTACTATGGGGTTCTTGAACGCCAATTCCGTAGCTACTTTGAAATGGCAAGAAAACGCAAAGGTAAAGCCGGTGAAAATCTATTGGCGTTACTTGAAACACGTCTGGACAATACAGTCTATAGACTTGGTTTTGCGATGAGTCGTGCAGAAGCGAGACAACTTGTGTTGCATGGACACTTCCTTGTCAATGGCAGAAAAGTTAACATACCGTCTTTCTTAGTGAGACCTGGAATGATAATATCTTTAAAAGATAAGAGTCGCGGCCTTGATAAACTGAAATCAGTTATCGAAGCGAATGCATCAAGAGTACCACCAAAATGGTTGGATTATGATGCAAATGCAATGGTTGCAAAAGTGGCAGCAGTGCCTGAAAGAGAAGATATTGACATTCCAATTGAGGAACAACTCATAGTTGAGCTTTACTCAAAATAATTAAGTGTACAATATGCCCAAATGGTATATATACACTTTGGACCCTCAGGTCAATTAAATGACAATTGATTTTAACAGACAAGGGCATGTTTTTAGAAGATAAGATGCGCTAAGATTGTAGGCTGTAAATTCTTAGAGGTGCCCATCAGACGTAATACTATAAAAGGAGGGTATTTCATGGTTGAAATTGAAAGACCGCGTATAGAATGTATAGAATCACCTGAAGACGATTCGTACGGCAGGTATATTATAGAGCCGCTTGAACGTGGATATGGCACAACGCTAGGCAACTCACTACGCAGAATATTACTATCATCCCTGCCGGGAACCGCAGTAACAACAGTTAAGATAGCCGGAATACAGCACGAGTTTTCAACAATTCCGGGAGTTAAAGAAGATGTCACCGAAATAATTCTGAATATCAAAAGCATAGTAGCAAGACTTCACGCTGAGAGAGTAAAAACAGTATATATCGAAGCATCAGGTGAGGGTGTAATTACTGCAGGAGATATTAAAGCTGATGCCGAGGTTGAAATTCTAAACCCGGAACTGCACATAGCAACATTGAGTCCGGATGCAACACTTAGTATGGAACTTACAATTGATCACGGTCGTGGTTATATGTCAGCTGAACGTAATAAGCCAAAAGACACAACTATAGGTGTAATACCGATTGACTCAATTTATACGCCTGTTCAAAAAGTTAACTATAATGTTGAAAATACACGTGTAGGTAACGTAACAGACTACGACAAACTGACACTGGAAGTGTGGACAGATAAGACTATAACTGCAAAAGATGCAGTATCCCTCGGAGCAAAAATTCTCTGTGACCATTTTACATTGTTCACAGACTTGTCCGAGACAATTGGTAACCAGGCAACAGTTATTGAAAAGCCTGAGGCTCAACGAGATAAGGTGTTGGAAATGACAATCGAAGAACTGGATTTGTCAGTGCGAAGCTTCAACTGCCTAAAGCGAGTTAATATAAACACAGTTGAAGATTTACTTTCAAAAACAGAAGATGATATGATTAAAGTTAGAAACCTTGGACGCAAATCCCTCGAAGAAGTCATTAATAAACTTGCATTAATGGGATTGTCTTTGAAGAAAGAGGAAGGATAGGAGGTTAGGAATATGCCAGGTACACGTAAACTAGGAAAGCCAACGGATCAACGTATGGCAATGCTACGTCAACAAGTTACCGACTTTCTCGATAATGGGAAAATGGAAACAACCGTAACGCGTTGCAAGGAAATTGCACCGCTTGCTGAAAAAATGATTACACTAGGCAAAAAGAACACCCTTGCATCACGTCGCAGTGCATTATCTTTTATTAGACGTGAAGATGTGGTAACAAAAGTGTTTTCAGAAATAGCTCCAGGTTACGCAGAGCGTAACGGTGGATATACTCGCATAACAAGAAGCGGAGTCCGTCGCGGTGATGGAGCCGAAACAGCAATACTTGAATTAGTATAACTGATACTAAAAGCTTTAAATGCTAAGCAATATAACTACAATTAAAATACTGCCAAACTGTATATTAATCAGCTTGGCAGTGTTTTATTATATGCATTTTAATGAGTTGCGGAACTCGTCATTGCGGCCTCCGAGCCGCAATCTGATAGAATCAAGCTTTGGAATATATCCCGGGTCAAGCTCGGGATGACGAATGGGACTTTTTCAGTGACCTCGATCAAGTCCGCAATGACAACTGTTTTATCTTCCAAGCTTATTTGGAGGATCCATTTCGAAATCTCCATCGATTGTGATTGTTCTCATAACAGGCATATTTTCAGGAGCTACTGTACCATTTCCGTCCAATACAGGTGTTTCAGCTAAGCGATCAACGACATCCATTCCACTTGTTACAAAGCCAAATGTTGCATGGGCACCATCAAGCCAAGGTGCATCTGCATCTAAGATGAAAAATTGCGAGCCTCCTGAATCAGGATGTCCGGAGTTAGCCATTGACATAATGCCTCGTTCGTGGAGTAGATTGTTCTCAAAGCCATTGTTAGAAGTTTCTCCAAAGATAGTATATCCGGGACCTCCTGTACCAGCACCTAGTGGACATCCGCCTTGAATCATAAAACCTTGGATAATTCTGTGGAAAACTACACCGTCATAAAAACCTTGGCGAGCGAGATATACAAAGTTGCGTACTGTTTCCGGAGCAACGTCAGGGTACAGTTCAAACGTGATAACTCCGCCATCTTCCATTTCGATTGTTCCTGTAATAACAGAAGGCACATCGGTTACTTCATTGTTGACATCTTCATTTGGCATATTAGTATCTCCTTCATTTTCATCCGCGATGTTTGTAGCGTCGTCGTAGAGTTCTTGTTCTAAATCTTCATAGTCAGAAGCTCCGGGGGATTCTTCATCGCTACATCCGACAACAAAAAGTAGTGCTATACATAGAGCGATGAGTAGGTATTTTTTCATTAAATCATTTCCTCCTAAAAATTTCGTACCACACTATTATATATCTTGCTCTGAACACAGTCAAGTATACAAATGTTAAAATAGTGGACTTATATCCAATAATGTGATAGATTTAGCGTACTCAGGCGACAGTACTCACATTGGTATTGTTAGACATGGAGTATAAAACAAATTTTATAATAATGTAGAGGAATGGTCATCGTTATGATATATGATTTAATAATAGTAGGAGCAGGACCATGTGGAATATATGCAGCGTGGGAGGCTGTAAAGCTATCTCCGAGTGCGAAAATTCTCATGATTGATCGTGGTTGTGATATTTATAATAGAAAATGTCCTATCATGAGCAAAAAAGCAAGATTATGCCCGATGTCTGAAGGTAAAGATGGCTTTTCGGGCTGCTTACCTGCATGTTCGATAACATGTGGATTTGGTGGTGCAGGTGCGTATTCTGACGGCAAGTTCAACATTACATCAGAATTCGGTGGTTGGCTTGGTGATTATATGCCGGCGTCACAGCTTTTAGAGCTTCTCAACTATGTTGACCAGATAAATTTGGAAAATGGTGCACCTGGTGAAATTACTGACCCTGAAAATCCTGAAGTGGATAGAATAGAGCGTAAGGTTTATGGTGCAGGAATGAAGTTACTACGCGCAAAAGTACGTCATTTAGGTACTGAAATGAATTTGCGCGTAATGACATCAATTTATGATACACTACTACCGAAAATTGAAATGCAGTTTAAAACAGAAGTCGTAGATATTTTAACAGAATCAATTGGAAATGAAACGCGAGCAGTTGGTGTAGTGACAAAAGATGGACGTGAGTTTCAAGGCAAAGAAGTTCTCCTCGCACCCGGTCGTGATGGGTCTGCATGGCTATCTGAGATGCTAGAGAAGAGAGGTATACCTGTCACTTGCAATCAAGTTGATATAGGCGTACGTGCAGAAACATCTAATGTTATAATGCATGATATTAATCGTCATTTGTATGAAGCAAAACTTATATTCAACTCGTCTACAGGCTCAGTTGTTCGCACATTCTGTGCAAATCCGTCGGGATATGTGGT
Organism: Oscillospiraceae bacterium; assembly: GCA_009785345.1. GTDB lineage: Bacteria > Bacillota > Clostridia > Oscillospirales > Oscillospiraceae > WRMH01. The sequence continues at coordinate 8,822 of WQWL01000054.1, read as the reverse complement.
TGTAGAGAATCATAGTGGAGTAATTGCTGCTAATGGGCACGCATATTTTGACCCGGCACTCGGTTCAAATAATACTAACTTCGCGCTATTGGTTTCGCATATTTTTACAAAACCGTTTAACAAACCGAATGAATATGCACGAGAAATATGCAGACGTGCAAATGATCTTTCAGGCGGAGGTTTGATTATTCAAAAATTTGGAGACATTGTGCGGGGCAGACGTTCTACTGAAAAGCGTATTTCAGAAGGATTCTTAGAGCCAACATTAAAAGAAGCAGTTCCGGGTGATTTGGGACTTGTACTTCCATATAACACGATGATAAGTCTGATTGAGATGACAAATGCACTAGATAAAGTAACTCCGGGCTTTGCTTCTGAGCACACTCTCTTCTATGGTGCAGAAGCTAAGTTTTACTCAGCGCGTCCAGAGCTATCTGCAAACCTGCAAACATCCATCAAGAGTCTCTACTGTGCGGGTGATGGAGCAGGAATCACACGCGGTCTCGCACAAGCCGGTGCTGCCGGTGTCCATGTTGCAAGAACAATTTTTGGCTAGACTTAATATTAAAAAAACAAATCAATACTTTGTCGTATTGGATATATCATGCCCGCCACTTAACGCCTTTGACGTTTGGAGTGGCGGGTCTTGTCGAGGGGAAGATTAGTATTAGATGAAATATCTTCAGGTGGGGTCAAATTTCTATCTGAGCGTTGACGTATTTGATTTTATAAGCCAAAATGCGAAATTTATTGCCGATATGGATAAAAAATGCAATTGTAGTGTATATTATCGGAGAAACTTAAGCAGAATAGATATTGACCTGTATATATATGCAACTGTATAATGAGTCATTATTTTGAATTGCCCGAAAAATAAAGTGAAAAGGTATAAATAAAATGAAAAAGAAACTTATATCAGTTGCGTTGCTACTGACGCTGACCCTTGCAATCGGATTGCTTTCTGCGTGTGATGGCAGAGGTGATACATCAGACACATCAGATGCATTTCAAATCGGCATTTTACAATTAGTAGAGCATCCCGCACTTGATGCTGCTCGCGAAGGTTTTATTGAAGCACTTAACGAAGCGGGTATTGAGTTTGAGTATGATTTCCAAAATGCTCAAGGTGATATTCAGGTAGTCAATACGATTGCTCAACGTTTTGTTGGCAATAATGTAGATTTAGTTCTTGCAATAGCCACTCCTAGTGTTCAAGCAATGCATGCTGCAACAGAGGATATTCCAATTGTTGGAACAGCCATAACAAGCTATGAAAGAGCAGGCGTGGTATTCAGCAACGAAGCTCCGGGTGGAAATGTGACCGGAGCGTCAGACATGAATCCCATTGAAGAGCAAATAAATATGATTGTTGAGTTTATACCCAATATCGAAACATTGGGTATTGTATATTCTACGAATGAAGCAAATTCTGTTTACCAAGCTGAAATAGCTCGTGAGGTGGCGGAATCATTAGGACTCATTGTTGTAGAAGGAACAGTTACAACTACCGGCGATGTTCAGCAAAACATTCTCTCAATTGCTAATAGAGCAGACGCAATATTCATTCCCACAGATAACACCCATGCTGATGCTATGGGTATTGTAGGTAGTGTCAGTATCGAAACAGGAGTGCCGGTTTTTCCAGGTGAAGAAAACATGGTTATGGTTGGCGGAATAGCGACATTGAGCGTTAACTACTTTGAGTTAGGTAAACAATCAGGGCAAATCGCAGTACAAATTTTGAGAGATGGTGCTGATCCGGCAACTATTCCGATACAGTTTGCGCAAACACTGACTTATATTATTAATGGATTTATGTTAGATGAACTGGGAATGACAGCTCCGGAACGTCTTATTGGTTATATTACGACACCATAGTTTAGTTATTAAGATTCTATGCAAGAAAATACAATTTAAGGGAGATCCACAATGGAACTCATAATTATAGGCGCAGTAAGTTTGGGATTATTATGGTCCCTCATGGCTATTGGTGTGTTTATGACTTTTCGAATTTTGAACATGCCCGATTTATCAGTTGAAGGTACAGTCGTACTTGGAGCAGCGACGGCAGCAAGATTAATATCAACGGGACACAATCCATTTCTATCTACAATTTTGGCAGCACTCGTTGGTAGTGTTGGCGGACTTGTGACCGGTATTTTGCATACGAAACTAAAAATACCTCCAATACTTTCTGGAATATTGACAATGGTTGCCTCGTACTCAGTGGTGTTACGCATAATGGGCGCATCGAATATTGGGTTACCTGCACATGGTCCAAACGAAGTGGTATCAGTATTTTCATTTCTACATCCGATATTGTCAAGATTCACCTTTCTTGTAGAAATGGGGCTTGTTAGACAGGTATCTATAATGATTTTTGCGGCGGTTGTTGCAGTTGTTGTGGCAGCAGCATATTATTTCTTCTGCGGTACTGAAATTGGTAGCACTATCCGTGCAACCGGAAATAGCAAGCAGATGGTTGCGGCTCAGGGTGTAAATACAAATGCAATGATTGTTATGTGTCTTATGATATCTAATGGTTTTGTAGCTCTTTCCGGAGCATTAGTGGTACAGCAACAAGGCTTTGCTTCTGTAGATATGGGTGTAGGGACAATTGTAGTGGGACTTGCGTCCGTAATTATTGCTGAAGTACTATTCAATGTTCGCAGATTCTGGGCAAGGTTGATTACATTAATTGTAGGTTCGATCATATACCGTTTAATAATAGCACTTGTATTGGAATTAGGTATGCCTCCAACAGATATGCGACTATTTGTGGCTATAATTGTGGTAATAGCACTGACATTGCCGTTAGTTCGCAACAAACTATTCAAGCCTTCCGGCAAAACTAAAGAACGTGGAGGTGAATCAAAATGAGTATGTTAAGCGTAGAGAATGTTGATAAAACATTTGATGTTGGTACACCTCTAGAATTCCATGTATTGCGTGGCGTGAGCATGAATCTGCAAAAGGGCGACTATGTTTCTGTTATCGGTGGAAACGGTGCAGGAAAAAGTACTCTGATGAACATTGTTGCAGGCACACATCTTCCGGATAGCGGAAAGATCACTATTGATGGTAAAAATGTGACAAAGCTGCCTGAATATAAACGTGCGGCTTTCTTGGGTAGAGTGTTTCAAAATCCACTTGTAGGTACAGCTGCGAGTATGAATATTGAGGAAAATCTTGCCCTTGCGTACAGACGTGGAAAGCGCAGAGGATTTAGGTGGTATATAACAAACAAGGAACGTGCTTTATATCGTACGCGCTTGGCAGATTTGGAGCTCGGGCTGGAAAATCGTCTTACAGAGAAAGTTGGGCTGCTATCCGGTGGTCAACGTCAGGCTCTTGCTTTAATAATGGCAACATTACAAGAACCACGTGTTTTGCTGCTAGATGAACACACAGCGGCATTAGATCCAAAAACCGCACCTAGGGTGTTGGAAATAGGGAATAAAATTATTGAAAAGTATAACTTGACCACTATGATGGTTACACATAATATGAAAGACGCTATCCGCAATGGCAATCGTCTCATAATGATGAAAGAGGGACAGATTGCAGTTGATATATCTGGTGAAGAAAAGAAAAATATGACGGTTGAAAACCTCATTGCTAAATTTAAGCAAGTCAGCGACGAGGAGTTTGACGATGATTCAGCGTTGCTGAGTTGATGGTGGTTTTTAAATAGTAGTTAACCAAAACCGATTGCCTAAAAAGCAGTCGGTTTTGACGTTTGCCGAGTACGGCATAAGCAACGATAAAGGCGTATCAAAAGCAACTTAACCCTAAATTGTGAACAAATCGTAAACAATGCGGAAAAAGCGTGTTGTTACTACATTTAATATGATAATATTATGATTGTTTTCTGCAAATGTTAGACATATTTTAAAATAGTGAATCAATTTATTACAACATCATGGCATTAGACGAGGAGTGAAACAATGACAACAAATTACATAAGAAAAACATCGAGTAAAATGAAAACTAAAATCATTGCAATAACAACGGTAATTATGATAGCGATATCAATACTATCGCTAACGGTACCAGCAATTGCCGAAAATGTATATTACACTCCTGTAGTGGAAGCATCAAATGAGTATGCGTCGAATAAACTTCTTCCCAATGAGAATGAATCTGGCAGTGATTTCACATCTGAGGGTACGCATTGTTTTGAGCAAGAAGTTAATGAGTCAGACATGCCTGCTTGTGACGAAAGTACGGATGATGATATCAGTAATGATGTGGGTATAGAATTACCTTATGATAGCAACAAGAATCAAGACTATGATTTCTTTGGTGCGAGCGAATCAGAAGGTGAGCGTCAATACAATAGTAAATGCGAAGAAGAACTCTGTAGTTGTGAGTGTGAATACTATTGTGATTATGACTGCAAATGCGAATTTGACTATATTGAAATCGAGGCATTCGCAAAGTTTGTCGTTATGGACTGGGACACTCTTTATGACGTATTTACAAACCTAATGACAACCGATGGACCGTATGTTGTAAATGTTGTAGACAGCATTACAATGAATGCTCAACTTAACATTCCGGCAGGCAGAACTGTAAATCTTACTGGTGGCGGAGTGCTATATCAACCAACAGTAAATGCAAGGCACTTTATAGTTGATGGTACGTTGGTTCTAAGCGACATTACGTTGAGAGGTACAGGTACGGCAACTAGTCGCGGTGGTATTGCTGTAAACGCAGGTGGCGAACTTATTATGAATGTCGGAAGCGTTATTAGCGATAATGTTGCCGAATCTAGTGGTGGCGGTGTTTACAATAACGGAACATTCATAATGAATGGTGGCGAATTAAGCAACAATGTATCGCACGCAAACTGGTGGAATAACTTTGATGGCGGCGGCGGTGTGCGTAATAATGGATTGTTCACAGTGACAGGTGGGGAGATATCCAGAAATACAAGCACATTGGGTGGTGGCGTGCATAACTACGGAACATTCACTATGACCGGTGGTGAAATCTTTGCGAACAGTGGACATCTTTTTGGTGGTGGTATATTTAATGAAGGCAAGCTAATACTGACTGATAGTACGATACGCAACAACTGGGCCAATTCCGGTGGTGGCATATTCGTCCTTAGTGGTGAGTTTGTTATGAGTGGTGGCTCAGTAACGGGGAACAGTGTACACTTGGGCGGCGGTGGAGTGTCAGTTTACTCCGCTGGCACATTTATCATGCGCTGTGGTGAAGTTAGCGGAAACGATGCAACTCATGGTGGTGGTGGTATCTCAAACGGCGGTCAATTTACGATGTATGGTGGTTCAATTAGTGGAAACGGTGGAGGTGGCATCTCAAACGGCAGTCAATTTACGATGAACGGTGGTTCAATTAGTGGAAATATCATACATAGTTCCGCACACACTGGTGTGCACCGAGGCGCCGGAGTGGACAACAGAGGTACATTTACAATGAATGGCGGTCTAATAAGTGACAACACTGCATATAGACGTTATGGCTGGGAATGGGAAGAATTGCCCGATACCCTTGGTGGTGGCGTATCTAACAGTGGAACGTTTACTATGAACATGGGCACAATAACCAGTAATGCAGCGGTTCATGGCGGTGGTGTACACAACGATGGTACGTTTACTATGACAGGTGGTACAATCAGCAGTAATATTGCACTTGAATCTGATGGTGGTGTGTGGTGGGACGAAAGAATGCGAGTTGATATGCATTTTATCGATCTTGGAACACTTAGCATGACAGGTGGTTATATAGCAAGTAATACGGATGTTGAAGTTGTAGTGCCATATGGTACTCAAGTCAGTGTAGCAAATGTACCTATTCTTGAGCGTTTTGGATATAATTTCGCAGGTTGGCTTTTTGAAGGTGAACTGTTGACAAGTTATGAAGTGTCGGAAAAGGTTGTAGATGCACAAATGACATTTGTAGCACAGTGGATACGCAACACTAACTACTGGTTTACAGTAACCTTTGCACCGGGCACGCAGGGTGCATTTATAGAGCAAGTGCACACGAACATACTTTACGGCACTGCGACACCAATGTTTGTTGGAGCACCTACAGGGAATGATGGTTGGCAGTTCACAGGCTGGTCACCGAAAATAAGAGCGACAGTTACAGCAAATGTAATTTATGAAGCACAATGGGAAGAGGTGGCGCAAACCATCCCTGACCCGGAGTACCGCAGTATACGTATCTATTATTATATGTTGGAAGACGACACACTTATGCGTGACATGGAAAACAACCCACATGGTCGTCAGTATTTCGGCAGGGTTGGTACTAGCTTTGATTTAGGGACTATAGGTGTACTCGACAGAAATGAACTTGCTAGCGATAACGACTATGTATTTGCAGGTTGGTTAGTACATGTAGGCGGAATGCCATATACATATTACTTGTACAAATATGGTAAAGATGTACTTGGGCTACATGGTGCCTTTGAAGTTCCAGCACCAACAAATGTTCTCGCTCTGTCTACAGCGCAATTACTAGTTTCACAGAACTTGAATGTTGTGGGTGATGTTATAGGATTGGTTGCAGTTTGGATGGTGTATGAATCGCACGAATATGGATGTGACAATGATACAACAATTCCACCAGCTGGCAATAATAATCAAAAAAGACTCCCACAAACTGGTATAGAGAGCAATATGCTTTTGTGGTCAGCACTGTTGACGCTTGCTCTAATTGCAGGTGTTGCCACTATAGCAAAAATCAAAAGACATAAAGATAGCTAAAGAAAAATAGAAGAAAAATTGGAGAAACAACCTATGATGAATACAATTAGAAGTCAAATACTTTGCGGATTCTTGGTACTTTGCATGGCACTTACATTTATACCGAGCGTGGCGCTTGCGGCACCTGAAACAGTAGAAGAAGAAACTTCGAAATATTGTTGTTATGATTGTGTGCGAGGCGGATATTCTATCGATGATATTCGAGAAATACTATATGCCGGTGGTCAGATATATCGCGATCTACGTGTACACTACGAAGATGTCGGGGTAACGACTTACAGAGTTCCTGTTTGTGATAGTGAACTAGAACATATTGTGAATACTTATTACGGTAATGTTCAACCACTCAAACGACAAGAGTTTCGGTATGCATACGAAATAATAAGAGATAGTGGACGCACACATGCGCAAAGCATCGTAATGGTGCTTCTTGTCGATGGATTTAGTGAGGAACAATTTGGAACTTGGCCTAATCCTGCCCCAGGAACTGCTTTACGACATGCAAACAATGCAATCAGAAATATGATTGATAATACCCACCCTTTCTATCTTTTTGCAGATTTATTTACAGTGTATGTGATTCATGCCGCTTACGAAGACCAAGAAGCAGGTGCAAATGGATATCTTGGCACTGTACTTTCAGATGGAACATTTGTCGTAAGTTGGGATGCTTGGTTAAGAGATATTTCGCACCTGCTACGTACAATAGATTTAGCGCGTGGTATTGTTGACTTTCAACATCTTGATATGATACAAATTATTTCAAATTCCTCTAGGGGAGGCAACGTTGTTGGTTTTGCGTCTGTTAATGGACTTTATCATCACAACAACGCTAACATTGCAGTAACGTCGATGCTAAGACCCGAATATCCGCGCGATAGCATTGTCGAGACGGATAGCGCCAATTGGCATAGTGTACTTGTTCACGAATTTGGGCATAGTTTTGGTGGTCTTACAGATGAACGTGCAGGTATTACGACTCACAACGAAAGGCGCGCTAACTCTACAGCAGCACCCGATGGATATATAAAATGGCAACACTGGGAAGGGTACAGACGTGTCTATACTGTGCGTCATGTTAATGGTTGGGCTGTACCGACGTCGCTACCAAATCCTACTTGTATGATGGGTCTTGCTGGGTCCAACTTCTGCGGTGTTTGCGCTGCAGAACTCATACGGCGCATGGCAGACATATCCGGAGAAAGATTTCATGGTAGAAGCCCAGTGACCTATGAAAGATATGCCCCGAATTATTCACCTAACTATCCTTGGAACGCCGATTATGACTTTGAGTTAGCGCCAGGAACGACTAGGATTTTGGATTCTGCGTTTAATGGCAACAGAAATCTTCAAACAATCCACATCCCCGCATCAGTCGCAACCATAGGCGATTTCGCCTTTATCGGCACAGAAAATCTTACGATAATCCATAATCAAAGAACAGTTCCACAGCAAATAAACAATACAACATTTGCAGACCTCGATAGATCGCGAATAACAGTACATGTTCCAACCGGAACAATACCTGCGTATATTGAAGCGGGTTGGCAAGGTTTTAGGCTCGTAGATGGTGCTGGTCGTGTAGCATATCCTATCAAGTTCGAATTCTACGGAATCGAATCTATGAAGTATGCAGGAGCGTCGGCACTGCCTGGTCACAGGCTTAACATGACCAATGTACTTTCAGCCATGGAAGAGTTTGAAGCGAACTACGACCCGACGAGCCGTTTCGCGTTCTGGGGTTGGTTTACTAATGAAGCCCTAAATGTGTCAGGGCGACGCAGTACAGCCAGCAATGTAGCTCCAAACTTGCGCAGACCTGTAGTTGGTACTGAGGGTTTTGATGTAGGGCAAGTTATAACCCAAGAGTTGTTTGATAGATACGCACGAGGTGGTGTGATTCATCTACACTCCGTATGGTCACTTTGGGGCGATGTAGATGATAATGGTAGAGTCGACATAGATGACATTGACTCAATGAGAAGAAACATTTTAGGCTTAGTACCACGCCTTCCTATGAACAGAGCTCCTGGTGATGTTTACCGCGATGGAGTGTTAGATATTGATGATATTGACACT
>WQWL01000053.1 GCA_009785345.1 Oscillospiraceae bacterium | reverse complement strand
TGAGTAAATCAGAGGCTTTGAATACTCAAACATTTTTTCTTCACTCTCGGATAAATCTGCAGGGTCAATACCCTTTTCAGTACAATACCTTGACATTGCACGGTAGTCATGTTCAATGACTAATGGTCTCTTTGGCGTTGCTAAGTAGCCACCTGCTTTGGCAGCAGCTTTATCAAGTTCATCCCAACTCTTCAAATCAGCACTATCTAACATCCAAATCACCCTCCAAAGTATATTTTTCAATGATTTTCTGTGCATTTTCTTCTGATACTTCTAATCGGTGTTCATGATAACGTGTTGAAACCCTTCTTGCACCGAGTGTTTCTATGTAATGTTCCACAAGCTTCTGGTTTTTAGCATCCATAAATATATATCCACCAAAACCATTAGCCAGAGAGAGCTTCATTGCAATTGCAAACAAGTGACCACCAACACCGGCATACTTTTTATCAGGCGGTAGATTATGCGGTGCACTCTCTGCCAAGTGAACATAAACAGCCCCACGTACAACCTCAGCTGAAATTAATCCTTGTATTTCGGTGTCGCCTTTAGTCATTAATTTATAAATGTTCGTTTTATGCAGTACTTCGTCAGTCCAGTCGAAAAGCCATCCTTTTTCTTTCAGTCCTGATAACTCATCCTCCGTTGCAATCGAAAAGACAGTCTGCAATACGTTATCAGTTGAGATTTCAATTAAACACGGTGTTAACTTATCAATGATGATATCAATTTTCATAACTCGCATACCTTTTTGGAAATTCATTTTTCTGCATTAACAGTTTATCATAAAGTTAGTAATTGTTCTATTCAATTTTTCAAAATGCTACGTACTGTGTGACCAACTTAAAATGCAGACAGTGTCCGCAATATTCCAGACACATCTGGATTTTTTGCTTTTTGATGGGTTTAGTTAATATTTATTTGCACTTAATGCTTCTTTAGCTGCTATATGCCTTATATACTGATTATATGGAAAATATGAGGTTGTGTAGCCTATACGTCCTATAATGTTTCTGCCCATATATTTTTGATCAACTCAATCGCTTTTTCAGAAACTACTCTCGGTGTAACCCCCGGATTGTCATCAGTTTTACAAGTCCAAAGGGTAATATGTTTCCACTTTTGAGGGATGATGCTTTCACTTTTGAGATTGCTTATTCCTTTATTTTTTAACCACGAATTAGTAGTATTAATGTCATGAGCTCGCCCTACTCTCAGTAATATCTCCCAGCCTTTTAAGACACGCTGAACTTCAAATGTGTCAAACATAGTTTTGATAGGAGATTTGGTGTATGTGGAACATGCAAGCCAATGACTGTCATTCGCTGACATAAATTCATACTTAAATTCTGCTTTTAATACATCCAACACAGTCTCTGCTTCTCTGCTCAGGAACTTAGATACCTCTCTACGCTTTCTTTCAAATTCAAAATAAATTTCATAATTGTCATCAAAGACCCTGATAACTTCGTTAAGATTGCTATTGCTCATACGGTTATCTCCCCCTAAACTGCTCATATTGCTAATGAAGTTTTTCAAAAAAACAAGCCATTCCCCATTAGATAGCTCTATATAGCCACCCAAGTTTGATCTTATTCTATCGAAAAAATCCGAATATGTTACATGAATGAAGTTGCTTTTGTTAATTTCCACTCTCTCTTCATCTTTCAAATCACGCCTTATTGATAAAACAATAGGAATTATTTCCTTATGCTCATTACTCTCGTCTTTTCTTTTTTGTTTAATATCAGCGAGGTATTTCGACAAATCATTATGAAGTCCTGAAAATACTTTGTTTTCTATAATGATGTAATATTCATCTGTTTCAATCAATATGTCAATGTTGCTGTATTCTCTTCTTACAAAAGTTTCAGCGAAATCAGTATCAAACCTCTTATCTTCAGGCAAAATACAAAACAACGATTTAAGGAAAAGGTCTTTCATACCATGCTGTTCTGACACATCGAAAAAGAACTGCAAAATATTACTACATACATTTTCGTAATGAGGATATCCCGACACATCAAAAAAAGTTTTCTCAGGGATATTAAGCTTCGGCAGTTTGCTAAAGTCCACCAGTAATTGATTTAATTTTTCAACTTCCATTTTACAGCATCACCTCAATATGGTTGAAACTATGTTAAGAATTAAGCTAGCGTTCAATTGAACTGACCATTTCCAACCTCACATCCTAGCCATTATATCATGTTCCTAATTATGTTCGCAACGACAATATTACAGTTATAACACGTTCTTACTATCAACTCCAATGTATAATGAAAAGGGTTTCAACTTTTGTACAGTCCAATAAAACTGTTCCAAATTTGAAACCCAGATCAACTGGTACCGGTGGCCGGACTTGAACCGGCACGAGATTGCTCTCAATGGATTTTGAATCCATCACGTCTACCATTCCATCACACCGGCGTGTAAACTGTACTGTATTATAGTACAGTTTCATTTATTTTTCAAGCATGATTTTTGCTATTACTCAGCCCTCGAAGAATCGTACAAAAAATTCGTAGAAATTGCCTTCCATTATTCTGAATGCAGTATGTTCGCCAAATTCATCGGTTAGTAGGTCGCCAAACATTTTAAGAGACGATACACAGTAGATACCTTGTGGCATTGATGGTATACCGTCAAAGTCACAGCCAAGACCAATATAGTTTCCTGCTCCTATTTCAATAAAATGTCTAAAGTGAGCCAGTACATCATCAAGGGTAACTACATTGCCCGGAGCAACAATTGTTGGAAACATGTTGAACCCTATAATTCCACCACGTTCTACCATCGCCATTATTTGGTCATCTCGCAAGTTTCTGTTATGTGGCATTACAGCATATGCGTTAGAGTGGCTTGCCATATATGGACGTGTGCTAACTTCGTGAGCGTGCCAAAATCCTGCTTCATTAAGATGCGAGACATCCATTATCATTCCAAGCTCATCCATTCTTTGTATAACTTCTACTCCGAATGGTTTCAATCCTTCCGTTGAGCCTGTAGCTTGTCCAAATCCCAATTCATTTTCTCGATTCCACACAGGAGCAAATATTCTCACTCCCCTATTGAAAAAGTGATCCAAATTATCAATATCGCCCATCAATGCCTCTCCACCCTCAATGGCCAATACAGCACTAATTCTACCCTCTCCTGCAATTCTTCTTATATCTTCTAAATCAAGAGCAATTTCTATTAAGTCACTATGCAATGCGACCTGTTCTTCAAAAAAGTCTAGTTGTAGATTTGTTCTCTCAAACGCTGTACTTACAAATCTATCTGACATCCATAATGCAAATACTTGAACAGGAGCATCAAATTCTGACAAGCGTGAGAAATCAACATCAAGTGTACTATTACTATAAAGGCTCTGTTGATTTGGATCACGCAGAAGTGCTCTCGATATGGTATCGGCGTGAGCATCGATAAATCCAAAACTCGGCGGTGGTTCCGGGGTAGGTTCTGGTGTAGGCTCAGGGATTGGTTCTGGAGTGAGTTCCGGTGTTGGTGTGGGAGTTGGTTTCGGTGTTGGTGTTGATTCCGGTGTTGTAGTTGTTTCACTGTAATCCAATATATCTGAATCAATAGGTGCATTAACACATCCTATTAGCATTATTATCGGGAATATAAGTATGAGATATAATAGTTTATTCATTAATTCGCTCCTTTTATAACATTTCATCATTTGTATGGGTCGTCGCAGAATCCAAGAACTCTGTACTTACTAGTGGTCTGCGACGACCCGCAGAATGACGTTAATTTTCATGGACTATTTTACATTACCTAACATTTTCAACTTCGTCGAGGCGGGGTTCTTTGCGTGAGTATAACAAATACCATACGAAAATCCAAATGCCGCGAACTGCTGCGCTTATGGATACAGCATACCATATACCTGTGAGACTCAAGTTTGTTAAGTAGACCGCACCATACGCTAATAATACACGTAATATATTAGATGATATACTTGCGATAGATGGTGGTAATGTCTTCCCTTTTCCCCTGAATATTCCGGCTGCAACACCCTCTAGGCAGGCAGGAATTTGAATTACTGCCAATATCCGTAACAGAGTGGCACCCATTTCAACAACTTCGGGATCATTTGGCGCAAATATAGAAAATAGTGTTCTTCCAAAGAAGAATAAAACAATACCAACGAATATTCCCCATACTGACATTATGTATGTTGATACTTTGAAACCTTTTCGTATTCTTGTCCATTTGCCTGCACCGAAATTTTGCCCTGTAAACGCTGTTAGTGCAGATGCATATCCACCTGCAATTAACCACGAAAGACTTTCAATTTGCGACCCGATACGAATAGTTGCAAGTGCGGTTGCACCATACCTCGCAATAAGTGGCGTTGTAAGCATGGTAAGAAGTGTAAATAATCCACTTTCTAGGGATACCGGGATAACCCATTTGAAGATCTGCTTTATCGCCTCCACACTCGGAGCAACAAGCAGCTTTATCTTTTCAAATGGTCGATTTCTATACTTTTTCAACAATATTAATGCCAAACTTAATGCAACCGAATGAGCAATTACCGTTGCAATCCCGGCTCCTCGTATTCCCATATCCATTGTCAATATTAATATCGGATCCAGAATCATATTGATTGAAAAACCAACACCATTTATAATTAACGACACTCGTGCATTACCGGCACCATTGAATATTCCTGTTATTGCTGCAGATGTAAACATCATTGGAAGCGACAAACTCACTATTGACAAATATTCTCTCGCATATTGTTCAACGTGAGCCTCTTGAATACCGAATAAGCCTATAAATGTTTCATGAAATAGTATAAATATTGCACCAACGATAATTCCAATTACAACCGCAATAGCTATTGCACTCTGAGCATATATGCGGGCTGTTTCCTTATCTCCTTTTCCGAGATTCTGGGAGACTCCAATTTCTGCCCCCATGCGACCAAAAAGAAAAAAAGCCATAGACAACCAAAGAAATAGCCCTGCTGTCCCGGAGGCGGCAACAGCATCGCTACTTACTCGTCCAAGCCAAAACATGTCCGTCAGGTTATATGCCATCTGGAATATTTGCGATGTTATTATTGGTACGGCAACAAAGAAGAGTTTATTAACTATGCTGCCTTCAGAAAGATTGTACTTACTCGATTTTATCACTAATTCTATTCCTACTACTAATTTACTTTCTTCAAACACATTATAGTATACTTGCGTTTGATCAGTTATGCAAATATTCTATTTGCAATGATAGTCTATGAAAATTATCGCACTCGTCACATTTTGATGATACAAGTCATTCGCATAGGTGATATTCACTGTCAATAGAGAAGAAATATATTATTTTCTCTTTTACAATTTTACCGGTTATTCGCGTAAGCGCTTCAGCATAGATATTTAGTTGCGGAGCATATCTTTCAGCCTTAGTATTTACAGTTTCGCTTGTCACCCTATCTGTCTTAAAGTCTATAACTACGATTTTATCATCTTCTTCAAAGTAACAGTCTATTACGCCTTGAATCAATATTTCGTCATTGCCACCACTTTCAAAGTAAATTTCCGCAGGACTTAGTAGCGAAAATTTAAACTCACGATTCACATTTTTTGCGTTTAATAAGCGAGTTCCTATGTGTGATTTAAAAAATTTTAATAGCTTATCCTTACTGATCTCATTGAGTTGTTCAGTAGAGATGATCTGTAAATTTTCTAGTCGTTTCAGTTCTTTTTCAACAGACCCGATATCGCAGTCTAGCGACAGTGATTCAAGGTCCATGTGTTGCATAATTAGGTGTAGTGTTATTCCTCTCTGTGCACCTGTCATTTTCTTCTCGCAAAAAACGAATTCTGGAGTCCGCGTTTGTAAGGATTGCCCCGCTTCGTCCGTTGTCCATTCTGCCTTTTCTGCATCAATATCTTGCGCTTGCTGTGTCACGATCCCTGTAACCGTCAGCTTTGACGGCAGGTCAACCGCATTTTGATACTTATATTCAAATGCAGAATCAAAGAAGATTGGTCTTTTTATATGCTCACATTCTATATTTTTAGCCAAATGCACATCATGCACTGTGTCCGGTTCGTTGTCGGGCACTTTTTCACCTATATCATTCTCTTCTTGTATACTATCTGTGGGTACTTCAACAACAGTATCAGAAGATATTATATTTACAGAGAAAGCATTGCTTCTGCTCACAGATATTCCGGCAAGCATCCATTCAAGAGAGTTTTTAAGTGATAATAATGCTTGTGATGCCATTTTATTTTCATCTGCATCCTCATTTTCTATGTTTCTCTTTGAAAGCCTATCAATCTTCTCAACTATTTTACTTGCATCTTTGAGGGTTGCCGTTATTATTAACTTCTCTCTAGCTCGAGTCATCGCAACATATAGTACGCGAAGTTCTTCAGATAGCATTTCATCGCGTAATTTGGTCTGGATTGCAGTTCTCGGAAGTGTTGTATGTTTCGTACGACGTTCTTTATCAACCAACATGGTGCCTATCCCAAACTCTGTATGAAAGACAACATTCTTTCGCATGTCTGTATAGTTAAATTGCTTTGCTGTATTGGCTAAGAATACAACTGGGAATTCCAACCCCTTAGATTTATGTATGCTCATAATTCTAACAGCATCCATTGAGTCTGCAGCGCTGCTTTGAGCTTCTAATCCTGAACTTAATTCCTCTCCTCTTTCTCGTAGCTTTCGAATATATACCAAGAATCCGAAAAGACCTTTGTACTCACTTTGCTCAAATCTGCGTGCGCTTTCTGCAAGAAGTATTAGATTATTCCTTCTTCTCTCTCCTCCATTCATCGCGCTTACAAGACCCAATATTCCGGTTTTGTTATATACGTGCCAAATAAATCTGTCAGCAGGCATGTCCGCCATTACTAAACGTAGCTCTTCAATATCACTTAGTATTTTCTTGCATTTGCAACACGTTTTATCAGACCACCTTTCGTGTTCAGCTAATTTTTTTATTGCTTCATAATATGTAGCATCGCGATTACTTATACGTATTTGTGCCAGTTCATCTGATGTAAATCCATATACAGGTCCTCCAATAACTGCTGCTAAGGGTATGTCTTGATGTGGATTATCTATGATAGACAACAATGCTAATGCTGCAGAAATTTCTATTGTCTCGAAGAATCCTTCGCCTCCCGGCAGCTCTGTTTGTATATCCCTTTCCGATAGTGCTGATGCATATAGCCAAGCCTTCCCTTTCATTGAACGTAATAATATAACTATGTCTGAGTGCTTTATTGGTCGCACACCACCATTTTTATCCGGAATGAGATGTGTTCCATCGGTCAATTTCTCAATTTCATTTGCTATGTACTCTGCTTCAAGCTTTATTGCTGAAGGACTTTCTTCATCAGATGATGCATCCTTTGTACATATATCGATGATGTCTATGTCAACAATTCCTTGTTCTCTTCCTGTATTTTGTCCATATTTGTTTGCATGCTCGTCTGTTCTTCCCGGAACAAGCCACTCTTTTTTCGTATAGTCCAGTTCACCAAATTCATTTGACATGATAGTTTTAAATAAATCGTTTGTAGCATTAAGTATATCAGTCTGAGAACGGAAGTTTTTTGAGAGATGTATGGTCGTACCACCGCCAGCATTGCTTCTGATATCGTTACCAATGGATACTGATTTATAGTCGTCATTGTGATTGACGTTGTCACAATCTTTTGCATAATCGTATTCTTCAAACTTTTTATACTTCGAAAGAAATATTGATGGATCTGCAAGTCTGAATCTATATATTGCCTGCTTTACATCACCAACCATAAAAATATTACTTTCATCTTTTGATATAGCTTTGAATATTAGTTCTTGTACTTCATTTACATCCTGATATTCATCAATCATGATCTCCTTATATCTCTTTGACAAGTTGCGAGCAAGTTCAGTTTTTTTTCCTGTACTTTCATCGACTAGTAATGATAATGTTAAGTGTTCTAAATCAGAAAAATCTGTAACACCTCGACGTCTTTTTTCATCCGCATATGCTTCATCAAAAACTATGATAAGTTTGTAAAATAGCGCGATCGTCTCACCTAGTTCACCTAACTCTCTAGCGTGTTCTTTGGAGCTACTTGAGAGTTCTTCTGATATTTTTCTCAACTCATCAATACAGTTCTTTCTGATTTCTTTGAGGTCTTCGTATCCTTTTATTGGCTTTGCAGAAATAAATTCAAAATCACTTTTGCTTCTCACTTCATCCCAGCCGTCTGAAAATGCTGATACGAACGCTGTAATCTGTGCAATTATATTTTCAACACTTGCTGAGTATTTTATTTCAAAATCAGGATTTGCTATCATATCATCTCGCATGCTCTGCATCTCTGAGAGCCAGTAATCTGCAGTTTTATAGAACTTGTTTAGCATATATGAGCCATAGATAGTTTCCGATATATCAGTAACTTCTCCTAAGTTCTGATTATCTATCTGTTCATTCAACCATGATTTGTAATTTGCTTTGCTTTTGAGTTTATTATATACAGATAAAATCATCTCTATCAGCTGTTTATCATCCCGCCCTTGCGCTATTATGTCAATTAGTTTGCTAAAATCGGGATATCTATCAATTTCCTGATAGACAGTGGTGATGACTGTGTCTGCAACCTCTGTCATTATCATCCCCGATTCGCTTCCATCAGCAATGCGGAAATCTGGTGGCAATCTAACAATATGGGCATTTTCTCGGAGTATTTCACCGCAAATTGTATGGATTGTGTCTATTGCTGCTCCTCTACAGAGGATGGATTGTCGACGCAAGCGCATACTTGGAGATTGCGCTAATCTAGTTAGTAACTCTTCATGTATTTTCTCACGAAGTTCAAGTGCAGCTGCTCTTGTGTATGTAATAACAAGAAATTCATCTATATTCACACCCTCGTCAATATGACCCAGTAAGCGTTCAACAAGAACTTTTGTTTTTCCTGATCCTGCTGCTGCCGACACGAGCAAAGAGCCGCCGCGAAAATCAATCGCCGCTTGTTGTTCCTGTGTATATTTAATTTGATCATACCCGCCATCTACGTTTCGCTTAAAGGTTGGGGTCTTTGAGTTAATGATTTCTTTTGTCAATATTTTCACCTTCTAAGTTGCCTGGTATAGCGTTCCGCAAATAACTGGTGGTTAATTGCGGAACGCTATACTAGCAACCCCCACACTTCTTCGGAACTTTTCTTTCCAATAAATTGATATTTATCTCCCATGCTCTCATCAAACTTGCATACAGAGTGAAATTCGCAATATACACATGCATTATCATTTTCATTTTTATAGTATGGATTGCATTCATTATACCCATTTTTAATATTGTATTTCGCATTATTCATCATATTATCAACATGCTTCGAAAGCAATGCAATTTGGTCTTTGCTAACAAGGCTATTTCCGGTGAAACTCCCATCTTTTTTTGTTCTCACAGGTAAATACTTCTTAGCTTCACCGCTTTCCATTGCTTCAAGTACACTTGGGTCATTGAGGATGAGTCCGCTACGTCGCATTTCGTCTGCGCGTTTTTTTTCTATTTCATCATTTGTAGCATTTCTTGAGGTACTGAGGATAACATCTCTAGCCGGAACATATAATACGCCGACCGGTTCGATTTCTTTACCATATACTTTACTTCCGTGCCTTGTAAATGAAAATAAGTAGATGAGCATTTGCATGCCTCTTCCTTGCAATATATCGCTTAATTCAAATTTATACGCTGATTTGCGCGTTTTATAATCTACAACGCGTACATATAATTTTCCATCACTATCGTATCCATCTACCCTATCAATAAATCCTCTTTCTGAATCAGACAGCTTTGACATATCAAGCTCAAAGTTGAGAGGTATAAAGCTTGAACTGCTAAGTTCATTAGCCATATCACGAACAACATATTCAACATCACCCTGATGACGACGGAATAAATACTTAAATCGCTCGTTCTTTCCTTCAAAATTTAACAGTATCTCATTTTCGTATTCTCGCATATACTTTCTTGTTAATGACAAGTAATTCTGTTCGTTTGCTTCTTTGAATCCAATGCCTTCTTTTATTTCGGTGAAAACTTTCTCAAGTATATAATGCATAAAATTTCCTGCAGCTAATGCATCAAATTCTGCATAGGTACGTGGCTCTAATCTCAACCCATTTTGCAGAAAATGTTTATATGGGCAAGAATAATATCTATCAACTCGTGTCGCTGATAATGCAAACTCATCCCCGTATAATGACAATGCTATTTGCTTTGATAATTGTCTGTTATTTGGTCTTGAGTTTGCATAGTTATGAGTATCAGTCATATCATCGTGAATATTTTCGCCTAACATGAGTTCAAGGTATGGTTGTTCTGCTGCAGTCATATACTGCTCTTTGCTTAATGTTCTTTCTGATACTCCATACATTTCATATAGTCTCTTGACCACGAATGATGGTCTTTGACCTTCGCCTGTCGAATATGTTATGATTAGCTCATTTGAAGGAAGTGTTAGTGTGGAATATAACATATTCATTTCTCGACACAGTCGCTCTTCCAATCCTCCTGGAATATCATTCATGATTTCATGAAGCAATACTCTTTCGTTATCTGATAATGCTCCGCTTGATTTGCTAAGTGTTGGTAAATTGTCATCGGTAGCTCCCAATACAATAACAGCTTTCAAATCTCGACGACGGCTCATTGCCATGCCCCCAAGCATGGTTCTATCTAAAGATACAGGTATCGCACCAACATTGTTTTGCGATAGTGCAATTGCCAGTAGTCTGTGAAATTCAGATGCACTTATTGTGTCATCTCCGAGCATCGCATACATTTGCTCCATTGCACTTATTGTTATGTCCCATAGCTGTACATATTCATCTGCTAATCGTAGCTCTCCACGTATACTAAAGTCATCGGCTTTTTCAGCAAGTCGTTTCTGTAGCTCTATTTCCTCAAGAAAACTATACAGTGCTTTTAGCTTCGTCTCCACAGATGATTCACCTTTTAGGGCATTGTTCAGATTTAATATTGGCTCAACAACTTGACAACGCAACTTGTTTAATTGTTGTAATTGCTCGCTGTCATCATCTCTTTCTCTACCGTAACCATGTGGTGGCATAATCCAATCTCGCTTCCACATTGAGCCGCGAATTTGCCATTTCAGTACATAGTTTTCGAGAGTTGCACATTCATCTATAGTTATTCCCGTCAATCCTGTTTTCAGATATCTAAATACAGAACTGTATTCCCAGTTTGATGTGGCAATTTCCAGTGCTGCATCTATGAGTGCCAACGGTGGCTTACTAAGAATATCAACTTTCCCACTGCTAAAGTAGGGGATTCCATACTTATCGAAAACGTTTTCACAGATCGATGCATATTCATCCCAATTTCGTACCATAACTCCTATATCACGCCATCTGTATCCATTATTTCTTATTAACTTCCAGACTTCGTACGCAGCATATTCACATTCAACATAGCGATTAGGTGCCACATAGACTCTAATATTGTCGCATTCATTAGGATATTTAGGCGGAGTATCATCGAATAGGTACTTTTCGAGAAATGTGAGATTTGCTGCAGTGTTTTCATGTATCGAATCATTCTCATATATCTCTTGTGTGACTTTTACACCATAATCTTCGGCCATGCATTTTAGTTGCGATATTGTTCTATGAGGTAGCTCAAAAATTTCTCCCACATTGTCCATGTCACATGTAATACTGACTGTTATATTTGCACCTTTTTTCAACAATTCTTCAATGACGCATAATTCCTGTATAGTGAAGTCATTAAATCCATCAAAATATATATGCCCTGTTTCGCCAAATGAATTCTCCGCAATTTTATCAGCCAACACGGTTAACCTATCTGCAGCATCGCCACCATAGGTTTGTAATATAGCATCATATGCATCAAACACAAGAGATAAGTCATAAAGTTTATCTGAAAGTGGGTTTGAAATCCGGTTTGCTGCATTTTGAAGCATTTGTGCTGTAATATTCAAGCTTTTGAATTCTTTTACAGCTTCCAATAGCCTTTCTAGCATCTCTGTCTGCATTTTCTTCAAATTGAACACTTTTAACTTTGGTAATACAGATTCCAATGCTCTATACATTGCTAGAATTTGACCGGTGGCATCGAGAGTTTGTTGAGATACGCTTCCTGTTTCTGCTAGAACATGATTACATAATCGTGTGAAACTTAGCACTTCAGCGTGAAGAGATAATGCATCGCCACAGACTGCACAGAGTTGTCTTTCACCATAGTGTGAATATTGTTCAGGCACAATTAAAAACATATCGAGTTCGCCCACGCTCATTCGTTGCTTTATTTCTTGCATTATTCGATTTGTTTTTCCGGTCCTCGCTCGACCAATTATCAACTTCAGCAAAAGCACATTTTCCTTTCATAAGGACTATTACATGACAAACGCATGAGTTAACAACATTATGAACAAACACATGGCAATATTGTGGTACTTGTGATATAATGTTTACTGCATTTTACATAAGTTTACTTAAAAATACAAGCGTTAAGCAAGTTGAGGTTATTTTGTATGAAATTCAAAAGAAATCTACTTATACTCATTAAAATCATCTTATGTCTTAGTCTTGTAGTAGCTGTTACCGGTTGCTTGGACAATAATACGCAAGACGACAGTCCCGACGCATCTCCGGAGTTTTTTGATACATCAGAAACGCCGGATAATTCAGGTATTTCTGATAGTCCGGGAACGGTGGTAAGCCCAACTCCTGATCCAACTCCTACACCTCCTCCCGTAAACCTTGTGGCATGGGAGGGTGATGTTGAGCATCTATTTTTCCATGAAGTTATCGCATTTCCTGATATAGCTTTTCCCAATCGTACAGATCCGCACAGATTAGATGATTATATGGTTACAGTCAATGAATTTAATTTAATTCTTGAAAGTTTGCATAGAAATGGCTTTATCATCGTTGGTATGCACGATGTTTGGTCTGAATTTACAAATGTATACGGTCAACAAGAAATGCGTCGCAATACTTTGATGTTGCCTGAAAATCGCAGACCCATTATTCTGACATTTGACGACCTTACTTTCCATTTAGAACCGTATGATGCTTTTATGCACAGGTATATTATTGGTCCTGATGGTGAGGTGTGGGCTGAAGGTGTCGACCGCAATGGTAATCCATTGATTTCTCAAGATTATACAGCAATAACAATATTAGACAGATTTATTAGAAATCATCCGGATTTTTCTCATAATGGAGCTAGAGGCGGAATCGCACAAACCGGACTTTTTGGTATTTTAGGTTACCAAACTCAAACGAATATTAATATTGATACTGAAGAATTTCGCCTAAATCGCATGAAAGAAATTGCGCGAGTAAGACCTGTTATCGAGAGACTTAATGAAACGGGTTGGTATTGGGCTTCTCATAGTTGGGGACATATACGTTTTGATGCTTCCACTCTCGATCAGGTAATCCAGGATGCAGAGCGTTGGGAGAATGAAGTTGGTTCATTAGTTGGTAGAACAACAATTATGATTTATGCTCATGGCGGAAGGCTTGATGGAGCTACCGGAGGAGATGTCTGGGTGGACAATGTTGGTCCTGCTGCCAGACATTATATAGATGAGCTTGGTTTCCGAATGTTTGCATCTGTTGGTCCAACGCCATTTGTAATGATAAGGCAGGATGTTCCGGCTGTCATGATGGATAGAATGGCTGTTGATGGCATCACTCTCAGAAACGCTCGCGATAGATTCTTAAGATTCTACGATGCCGCAGAGGTCTTCGACCCTCTGCGTCCCCATGGAGAAATCAATTGGGATTGATTGAAATTTAGAGTCTAGGTGTTAGGGATTGTTTCCACAAGGAAACAATCCCTGTAATTCTCTGATAGCTCTTTGTGTGCATCTTGTGCCTTCGTTATATTATCAAAAAGACCAAATACTGTAGATCCTGAACCGGTCATTACCGCACCTAAGGCGTAGTTGTCAATTAATGTACTTTTTATCTCATCTATTGTTTGCTTACCATTTGGCAGTACGTCTTCAAACACATTATACATGCGTCTTGCTACGCCACCTAAATCTCTATCTTCAAGAGCTTTAATTATACCATCCGTGTCAGGTCTGGCACGGATTTTTTCACATTTAATGTATCCGAATAATTCAGGTGTTGAGCATGAAAATGACGGTTTGCATAAAACTACATAGGCGTGAGGGATGGGTTCTAAATCAAAGAGTATCTCTCCTCTGCCTTCTGCAAGCTTTGTTCCGCCGTCAATGCTAAATGGCACATCTGAGCCAAATGTATTCCCCAGTACTTCAAGCTTTTTGCGTCCAAGCTTTGTTTCAAATATTTTGTCTAATATTTTAAGAACACATGCTCCGTCGGTACTGCCACCACCAAGCCCGGCACAAACCGGTATGTTCTTTTTTATTTTAATATGAGTACTATATCCATCTATGCCTGTTAATCCATAAAATGCTCTTGCCGCTTTTGCTGCAATATTATTTTCATCACTTGGGAGATATGATTTGCCTGAATCGATATATATACCTTTGCCCGGAGTGCATTCTATGGTTACTTCATCACTTAGGCTTATTGTTTGCATGATCGTTCTTAGATTGTGATACCCATCAAGCATTTTTGATACGACATCCAGTGATATATTTATCTTTGCATATGCTAAGGATGTTTCTTTCATGCAAATGACCATTCCTCTCGATTATCATAATACGCAAACAATCAATGAATTTTTTATACTTCATCTTCAAAAAGTAAATTCATTAGCTCGATTCCATCAGTTGAATAATTAACGTCTATTGCATCTGCCTCACAAAAGTATTTGCCGCTTGTTTTTGAGTCTTTTCGGCTATCATACAATACATAAGGCACCGGTCCACTATCATGCCCTCTCGTGGCTAATAATGTCCTGTGGTCAGACATAACAAGTATTCTAAATTCAGTTTTGCTGTTGTTTAACTGCTGCACCAATGGCGCAACAACTCTTGAGTCAACCCACTCAATGGCTTGAAGTTTGCCATCTAATTCACCA
The DNA here is from genome assembly GCA_009785345.1 of Oscillospiraceae bacterium. GTDB lineage: Bacteria > Bacillota > Clostridia > Oscillospirales > Oscillospiraceae > WRMH01. Next base: position 3,838 of record WQWL01000053.1, on the reverse strand, counting down.
TTATGTGTGCATTCATCGGGTGCTTCTATATGCACTGTTGTGAAATCATAGGTTTGTAGCGATGCTATCGCTGCGTCCACTTTGCCTTCATAGTTCGTATGGAGTTCGCCTGTTGCACCTTCAACGAGTATTCTATCAAGTCCAATTAGTATTCCTATACCTTGACATAGTGGCACGGCTGATATAACTGTTCCTGTTTTTTTATATTTTTCTACAAAGCTTGGTAGTTCAATTGCTGTACCTTCTGCCCAAAACCATATTCCATTGGCCGGAAGTTGTCCGTTTTCTCGTCTTTGTTTGTTAATTTGGTGGGTGTCTAGAAAGTCATGCGCAATGCGCATTAGTTCTGTAAGTGCAGCAGAAGTTTCTCCTCCTTGCGGAAGGTGTTGACCTAACTTTTCCCCCAAATGGTCATGTGGCGGGATTAGGTGGTCGATTGTTTCATCTGTATTTCCAACATTTCTCTGCACTGCTATATGCCTAAACGATGATCCCGGATGGATTGTAATTCCTATCTGTTCAATCTTTTCATTAAACATATTTGAATTGCATAAGTCATTTATAAGCATGTTCGATTGACTACCTTCGATTGCGCCTGCTGAGTGCGATAGTATTTTCTTTTCTTCAAATGGCATGTCTCCGTCTTCAAATGATACCATGTTCAAACGATATGCAATATCACCGGCTGAGAGTGTTATTCCCATTGCTGCTGCTTCAAGTGGTGCCCGCCCCGAGTAATACTCACGCGGGTCATATCCAAATATCGATAGCATTGCTGTATCACTACCTGCCTGCATTCCTTCGGGTATGGTTATTGCATTGCCAAGTATACCGGCGCTCACAAGCTTGTCTAATGTAGGTGTTTTTGCATATTGCAATGGTGTTTTCCCTTGTAGCTCCGGAATAGGGTCATCCGCCATCCCATCTCCAATTATTAGTATGTATTTCATATCATATTGTCCTTGTCTTCTACAGTCGCTGACGGCATGATTCAATAATTAAACCTTACTCTTGATTTTGTTCAAAAAATCATTCATACGCTCCAGAGCTATGTCAATATTTTCCATTGATGAGGCATAGCATATTCGTACAAAGCCTTCTCCGCATTTTCCAAATGCGTTACCTGGTATTACTGCGACTTTTTCTTTCATGAGTAGCTGCTCGCAAAATTCTGTTGAGGATAGTCCTGTGCTTTTTATGCTTGGAAACATATAGAATGCTCCGCGTGGTTCAAAGCATTCCAATCCAATGGCTCTTAGCCCTGATAGTAAGTGGCGACGGCGGTGGTCGTATTCTTCTTTCATGTTTTGCACATCAGAATCGCCGTTTTGCATGGCTGTTATTGCTGCGTATTGGCTGGTTGTTGGCGATGACATTATTGCGTATTGATGTATTTTCAGCATTTGTGTGATTATATCGGTGGGTCCGCATGCATATCCCATACGCCAACCTGTCATTGCATGGCTTTTTGAAAATCCCCCGACGTAAATTGTGCGCTCGATCATTCCGTCTAGTGAGGCTATTGATACATGTTTTTGTCCATATGTAAGCTCGGAATATATCTCATCCGTTATTATCATTATGTTTGTGCCTCTCAGCACATCTGCTATTGCTTCCAGATCACTTTGTTCCATTATTGCACCTGTTGGATTAGATGGGTATGGTAGAACTAGTGCTTTTGTTTTGGGTGTAATAGCTGCTCGTAGTTCGTCTGCTGTGAGTCTAAATTCATTTTCTGCTCGTGTTTCTATAAATATTGGTTTTCCACCGGTGAGTTTCGTTATTGGTCCATAGCAAACAAACGATGGTTCGGGGATTATTACTTCATCGCCGGGATTTACAACAGTTCGTATTGCAAGGTCAATAGCTTCGCTTCCACCAACTGTTACAATGACTTGATGTTCATAGTCGTACTCTAAATCAAAGCGGCGATGTAGATATTTTGCAATTTCTTCTCGCAATAATAGAATCCCTGCATTACCTGTGTAATGTGTGTGCCCTTCTTCCAAAGAGCGAATGCCCGAGGCTCTGATGTGTTGCGGTGTTACAAAATCAGGCTCCCCTATTCCCAACGATATTGCGTCTTTCATTTCATTTAGAACGTCAAAAAACTTCCTTATTCCCGATGGTGCAAGGGATTTGACGTTATTAGACAATACGGAATTATAGTCAATCATGTAAGTAGCATTCCTCTCTCTAAAATTTGAATTTGTTCATTTTAACACGTTCATTATTAGTTTACAATGCAAAACATACCCAAAAAATAGTACTATTATTGCAATGGGGCATGTCGTTTCTGACATGCCCCAATTTAGCTGTTGTGCTATTTAATTTTGTTCATTTCCTCTTATTATATTGTTTCATATTCAACTTGTCTGTCGTCGTTGTCTTCGTCTTTTCTTGTTCTGAATGCGAAGATGTAGCTGATTACTGCGACTGCAAAGAGGATTATGTGTGCAATAGTCCATCTGTCTATCATTATCATTGGTAGTCTCATGTTTTCTGTGAGGATGAAGAGGATGATGGCGATTATTGCTAGTACTGGTATTGCAATTACGAAGAATAGTCTGTTGCGTTTTTTGCCTGCATCATCTACATCGCATTCTTCAGTGTCATCTTTTTCATCATTTCTTTTTCTTCTTCTGATTAGGAGATGTACTCCTAAAACCAGAACCAGAAGTGCGCCTGCTATGCTGAAAATTAGATTCCACAATGCCCATGCTCCTGATCCTCTAAACCCTGCTAACGGTACATCCGGATCGCCAATGATAAGTGATACGTCTTCTTCATCGTCTTCTTGCTCCGTATCTGCAGATGGTGCTGCAAGTGGTGTTTCCTCATCCGGTACTTCGACTGTATTGTTTGGTGCAGTTTCTGCACGTCTATTTGTTATAGTTGCTGTTGGTGGTGTTACAATAACAACTGGTGCAGTTGGAAGTGTAGCATCATCTTCTGGTGTTCCAGTCTCTGTTTCCGGTTCTGTTGGAAGTATTGTTGGGTCTGTAATTACTGGGACTATTGGGTCTTCCTCTTCCACTTCTTCACCTGGATTAGCTGTGTAGATTCTTACCAATACTAGGCTGCCGTCGCAGAGAATATTACCGTTTAAAACATTGAGTTCGTTACCATCGTCATATGTGCAGCCTTCAAAGGTTGCTTCTGGGATTTCTACATATGCTCCTGTTGTGCCATACATTGTTGACTCTGATAGTACTGTTCCATCGGTAACCATGTAAATCATTTGATATGCTGTATCGGTATTTGCTGTATACATTCTTACCAATACCAACTTGCCATCACCGCGGATATTGCCGTCTAGGACGTTGAGTTCGTTCTCTGCGTCAAAGGTGTAACCTGCAAAGATTGCTTCAGGGATTTCTACATATGCTCCGGTTGTGCCAGCCATCGTTGACTCTGATAGTACTGTTCCATCGGTAACCATGTAGATCATTTGATATGCTGTATCGGTATTTGCTGTATACATTCTTACCAATACCAACTTGCCATCACCGCGGATATTGCCGTCTAGGACGTTGAGTTCGTTCTCTGCGTCAAAGGTGTAGCCTGCAAAGGTTGCTTCTGGGATTTCTACATATGCTCCGGTTGTGCCATGCATAGTTGACTCTGATAATACTGTTTCGCCGTCGTCCAACATGTAACGAACTGTATATGCTGTATTAGTATTTGCTGTGTAGATTCTTACCAGTTCCAAGCTACCGTCACCGAGGATATTGCCGCTCAAGATGTTGGATTCGTTGCCTCTGTCAAAGGTATAACCTGGAATGAATTTTCTTGGAATGCTTACATATGCTCCGGTTGTACCATGCATTGTTGACTC
>WQWL01000052.1 GCA_009785345.1 Oscillospiraceae bacterium | reverse complement strand
CGCAGTCGAGGCAATTGTTGAGTTGTTTGATAATTACTTACGCTCTACAGCCGGAGACAAGCTCATGTTTTTAGGAAGCTGGTTTTTCTCCCTCTTTCTTTTTATACTTTTATCAAATCTCAGTGGTCTCATTCCCGGAATGCGTCCGCCTACTGCAGACTGGTCAATAACAATCGGGTTGGCACTTGTCACTTTCGTCTTGATACAGGTAATGGGTGCGAGGTATCGTAAAGCTCAGTATTTTAAGGATTTATTTGCCCCACTACCATGGTGGTGCCCGTTTCCTGTCTTTCTGCCTATAAATTTAATAAGTGAGGTTGCAAGACCAATCTCCTTAAGTTTTCGTTTGTTCGGCAATATGCTTGCCGGACTAATTATGATGTCATTAATCTACGCTGTTGCCCCCGTATTTACGCATTTTGTTATCCCTGCAGCACTCCATGCATACTTCGATGTTTTTAGTGGTGTGCTGCAAGCCTATATATTTGTCACACTTAGCTTAACCTTCATTTCCGGTGCTGCTGAAGTAACGGAAGACTAGGGATGCATCGATAATAAATGATTGTAAGATGAATGATAACTATCAATCACATCAGTCATTAATTATAAAATACTCTAAATTTTTTAAATCGGAGGAGTTATAATGGAATATCTAGCAACCATCATCGTTGCTGCACAATATGCTGCAGCATTGGCAGTTTTCGCAGGTGTGCTCACCACTCTTGGACAAGCACAGATCGCTGCAAAGGCCATCGAATCAATTGCACGTCAACCGGAAGCAAGAAGCAGTATCACAACCTCGATGATTTTGGGTCTTGCAATGGCTGAGACAAATGGTATTTATGGTCTCGTTGTCTCTATGCTCCTATTGTTCGTTAATCCGCTTCTGGATAGATTTATTGAAATGGCACAGGTCTTAGGCTTAAGTTAGCTATCTAATGACCATAGACAAGCGGGCGAACACTGTTCGCCCCAACAATGGGTTATGGGGATATAACGTAGCCCGGAAGAAGGTGATTTAGTTGGATTTCGGATTCATACTCACAGCTGCGGCTTTAGTCGTCGAGTTGCCTCCCGGACGAGTATTTGGTATTGATCAGCAAACTCTTAATCAGATTATTGCTGGCGTTATTAATGTGGCTGTATTGGTTGCTGTATTGTCATTCTTGCTATATAGACCTGTCCGAAATGTACTTAACAAGCGTACAGAAAGAATTAACGGACAGTTGATTCAGGCAACTGAGGAATTAGAAAAAGCAACTGAATTGAAAGCAACCTACGAACAAAAAATTGAAGAGATTGAGCGTGAGCGTGAAGAAATACTTGCCGAAGCCCGCAAAATTGCTGCAGATTCGAGTCGCAGACTACTATCTGATGCAAAAAAGGATGCAGATGCCATTAAAGAGCGTGCTGCTAACAGCGTCAAGGTTGAGTGGGAACGTGCAGAAAACGACATGCGTACTGCTATAATTGATGTTTCTGCAGTCATGGCTGAAAAGTTTGTAACCCTCGCCATTAATAAAGAAACCCATGATAAGCTCTTTGAAGAGACCATATCTGATTTGGAGGGCATGAAATGGGGAGATTAAACGTCATCTATGCTACGGCCCTATTTAATATAGCTCTTGAGCAAGATGTCGTTGATGACTTCTTAAGTCAGTCTATTTTCCTGTGTGATTCTTTAAGCGATAAAGAATTTCGGCGCATATTAATTCATCCGCAAATAGCCGCTGATGAGAAGCGTGAAATTTTCAATAAAGCATTTTCAGGTAAAATCCATAAAGATCTTCTCGCTTTTCTCTACTTGGTAGTTGATAAAAATCGTGAGATTTTTCTTATATCTGCACTAAAAACTCTTATCAGTTTCATCAAGCGTCATAAGAAGATTGTCGTTGCAAGAGTCCAGTCAGCAGTTCCATATGACGAAAAACAGGCTAAATCACTAAAAGCAACTCTTTCCTCAAAGCTTGATAAACATGTTGAACTCGATATAAAAGTAGATAAATCATTAATCGGAGGACCGTACATCTTCGTTGACGGTTATTATATTGATTGGACGGTAAAAACGCGCTTACATGACCTAACAGTTAATATGAAAGAGCGATACTAATTTTACATAGTTGAAAGAGAGGTGCCGCGTGTGACTCTAAGGCCCGATGAAATCAGTTCAGTAATTAAACAACAAATTCATGCATACTCTGCAAAACTAGACGTGTCTGAAGCAGGTAGCGTCATCCAGGTTGGTGACGGTATTGCTCGTGTTTACGGGCTCGATAATGCTATGAGCGGTGAGCTTTTAGAGTTCTCTAGTGGCGTTTTTGGTATTGCATTTAATCTTGATGAGGACAGCATTGGTGTCGTTCTTCTTGGTGCAGATACACTTGTTAAGGAAGGCGACGTTGTTAAGAGAACAAAGCGAATAGCTGAAGTGCCTGTTGGCGATGGCATGCTAGGTAGAGTTGTTTCTTCACTTGGCGAACCCGTTGATGGAAAAGGTCCAATTGTCCACACCAAAACACGTCATATAGAACGTGTTGCTCCAAGCGTTATTGAGCGCGGTGAAGTTAATACACCACTGCAGACCGGAATTAAAGCAATTGATTCAATGATTCCTATCGGACGTGGGCAACGTGAACTGATTATCGGCGACCGCCAGACCGGCAAAACCGCCATCGGCATTGATACAATTATAAATCAAAAAGATGCAGGTGTTTACTGTATTTATGTTGCAATTGGACAAAAAACGTCCACCGTTGCACGTATTGTCAGAACTCTCGAAGAGGCAGGTGCAATGGAGTATACAACTATAGTTGTTGCTTCTGCCAGTGACCCTTCTCCAATGCAATATATAGCCCCATATGCCGGCTGTGCAATCGGCGAAGAGTGGATGGAAGAAGGTAAAGATGTCCTTGTTATCTATGACGACCTCTCAAAGCATGCTGTTGCATATCGCGCACTCAGTCTTTTGTTGAGAAGACCTCCCGGTCGCGAAGCCTATCCCGGCGATGTATTCTATCTACATTCAAGATTATTAGAACGTGCTGCGAAGCTAAGTGATGAGAGAGGTGGAGGCTCACTTACTGCCCTACCCATCATCGAAACACAAGCGGGCGATATCTCGGCATATATCCCTACAAATGTTATTTCAATCACCGATGGTCAAATATACTTAGAGACTGAATTATTTAATAATGGCATACGTCCTGCTATTAACCCTGGATTCTCTGTTTCTCGTGTTGGCGGTGCTGCTCAAATTTCTGCAATGAAGAAAATCTCCGGTCCCCTGCGTATTGAGCTTGCACAATATAGAGAACTTGCATCCTTTGCGCAGTTTGGTTCCGACTTAAGTAGAGACACCCTTGAGCGTCTCCGTCACGGCGAACGCATTGTTGAGGTTCTTAAACAACCACAATATCATCCCCTATCCGTTGAACATCAAGTAATTATTCTATATTTGCTCACAAATAAGTATTTTTCAAAAATAAATGTTGAACAAGTCCAAGATGCATCACAAGACTTTTTAAGTTTTATCGATGAACAGCATTATGCCATTCCAACAGAAATTAAAAATTCACATGTAATCTCCGATGAATTAAGTGAAAAACTAAAAGTTGTCGCTGATGAATTTTTCAAGAAAAATTACGCATAATTTAGAGGCTATGGTTTAAAGGAGCTTTGCGTATGTCTTCAATGAAGGCTATCAAAAAAAGAATATCTAGTGTCAACAGCACTAAGAAAATCATGAAGGCCATGAACCTGGTTGCGGCATCAAAGCTGCAAAAGGCAAAGGTAAGGCTTGACGATATTCGCCCCATGTATAATGACATTAAAACAGTCATGGAAAACATCAGGGCCGGAGTTAGTGATGACATGAACGTGCCTTTTGCTGATGCTCGTAAGGTCAAAAATGTATTGTACATTGTTTTGACCAGTGATCGCGGACTTTGCGGAAGTTTTAATGCAACAGTTTCAAAAGAAGCTCTTGCATATGTTGAAGCTTTAAAGGATAAAAAAGCTAAAATAATTGCAATCGGATCAAAAGGATGGGATTATTTCCGTCGTCGTGGTAAGGAGATTGTACATAGATGCGAAGGTGCATCCGAAGCTTCATCATATATCGATGCTGAAGAAATCGGCAAAATGGTCGCAGATATGTATTCTTCCGGTGAAGTTGACGAAGTATATATCGTATATACTCACTTCGAGTCAGTTTTAGCACATATTCCGTACATCGAGAGGCTTCTTCCACTAAGAGTGGTTGCAAGTGATGATTTTGATAAGACGGCAAACACTATGTCATACGATCCGGATATTAGCACATTTATTAAAAATGCAGTTCCCATGTACCTGAGTATAACTATTTTTGGCGCTATGATGGAGTCTGCTGTTTGTGAACAAGCATCGCGTATGACCAGCATGGATTCCGCAACACGTAATGCTGAAGAAATCATTGATACTTTGACACTTGACTTTAATCGTAAACGTCAAGGTATGATTACGCAAGAAATCACAGAAATCGTAAGTGGCGCTAACGCACAATCGTAGAAATCTGTACTTACTAGATTCTGCGACGACCCGCAGAATGACATTAGTTTTTCATTGACTATTTGTATACACAAAGGAGAGATTGCCTTGTCTAAAAGAAACATTGGTAAAATACTTCAAATAACCGGTGCTGTGGTTGACTTTAAGTTCGATAACGAACTTCCCGGTCTCTATAGTGCAGTAGAGGTTAGATCCGATGGGCGCACTGTCGTGTTCGAGGTTGCACAACATTTAGGTGACAGCGTTGTACGCTGTATATCTATGGACTCTACTGACGGTCTTGTCAGAGGCATGCCTGCCTTTGATACGGGTGCTCCTATCTCTGTACCTGTCGGTGATGAGACTTTGGGACGCATGCTTAATGTTCTCGGAAATGCAATTGACAACAAGCCAAACCCTGATACTAAAGAGCGCTGGCCTATACATCGTCCATCTCCGGGATTTGCTGAACAAACAGCTACAACGGAAATGTTTGAAACCGGAATCAAAGCGGTTGACCTGCTTTGCCCATATTCTAAGGGTGGAAAAATCGGTCTCTTTGGTGGTGCCGGTGTTGGGAAAACTGTTCTTATAATGGAACTTATCCGTAACATTGCCACAGAGCATGGCGGTTATTCTGTTTTTGCCGGTGTTGGTGAGCGCACACGAGAAGGCATTGACCTATATAACGATATGACTCGCTCAGGTGTTATTAATAAGACATCACTAGTGTTTGGTCAAATGAATGAGCCTCCGGGCGCACGTATGCGTGTTGGCTTCTCTGGACTTACAATCGCTGAATATTTCCGTGATGTATCTCAACAAGACGTTCTTTTATTTATTGATAATATTTTTAGATATGTTCAAGCAGGTTCAGAAGTTTCTGCACTACTTGGTCGTGTTCCCAGTGCTGTTGGTTATCAGCCTACCCTGGCAACTGAAGTAGGAAGCCTGCAGGAGCGCATAACATCTACTAAAACAGGCTCTATCACGTCTGTACAGGCCATATACGTCCCTGCTGACGACTTTACTGATCCTGCAGCAGCAACAACATTTACACATCTGGATGCGACCACTGTTCTTTCTCGTGCCATTGTAGAGCAAGGGATTTATCCTGCTATCGATCCACTTGATTCAACATCCAGAATACTGGATGCGAGTATTGTTGGCAAAGAGCATTACGATGTTGCGCGTTCTGTTCAAGGCATTTTACAAAGATACAGAGACTTGCAAGATATTATAGCCATTCTTGGGATGGATGAATTATCAGAAAACGACAGGCTTATTGTTGATCGGGCACGTAAAGTCCAACGTTTCTTGTCACAACCATTCTTTGTTGCAGAGAAGTTTACCGCTATTCCGGGTAAATATGTTCCAATTAATGAAACTATACGCGGATTCGCCGGAATTATCGATGGTGAGTATGATGACATTCCTGAAGGTTATTTCCTGAATCGTGGTACAATCGATGAGGTTGCCGATAGCTATAGAATCTAGTGGTCTGCGTCACTTAAATATTATGATATTAATGCATGGAGAAAACAAATCATGGTTGCTACGCGAAAATTAAACTTGCGCATTACAACACCTGATAATGTGAAATATGATGATGATGCAGAAATGGTTATTATGCGCTGCATCACAGGTGATATGGGTATTCTTGCCGACCATGAGCCTGCGTCTGCGATTCTTGACTATGGAGTCCTTCGAATTTTCAAAGACAATGAAGAACGAAGAATTGCTGTATTTGGTGGCATTGCTCAAGTCGGTGATAATAAGGTAACTATTCTAGCAAATGACGCACAATGGCCTGAGGATATCGATCTTGCTTTTGTCGAAGCCGAGCGGAGTCGTATAGAACGTCGTTCACAAGAAGATTTAGACGATCTCACAATTCAAAGAGACCAAGTGCTAATGCGTCGTACACTGGTTCAGATGGAAGTAAGCACCTTCCCACTTATCAGAAGATCCAGTACATCAAAAAAGGAAGATTGAATTTACAGTGATCCCTAAAAAAAGGTCTGAAGCTTAATGATTGATATCATTCTGCTACAGACCTCTGTTATTTTCAAAATATCTATTTTACTCTTTTTCACTATCTTCTTCCAAACGTGCTACGAGAGTTTCTTCGATTTTAAAATGCGAATCAAAAGGTTTCCATACCCACATCATACATAGCAATATTGCAATTGAAACCCCTATGAGGCCTATAACAGGTATAAACATCAAAGATGCAGGAAAGAATAGTGCGAAAGCTATCCAAATTAATCCACTTAGTAGTGCACCCATAAAACTACGTGGTAAATATCCAAAAGACATTAGCATACTGTTTTTAAGTATTCCGGTTGTATTTAAATCAACATATGCAAGATGTAGGAATACATATGGTGCTATCATCCCAAAAATTACAAGTGAAGCCAGCGATACTGTTAGCAATACCAAATCACTATTGATTTCTTCCATCACTAACAATACCCAAAGCATGATTTGTGTATAGACAAACGCAGTACAAACTACCCCAACAGGAGCAGCTTGTTTGAAGTTTTCTTTAAACTTTCGCTTAAACTCGTACCACACATAACTTGGGTCATCACGCATCATTTTTGTTATGTAGTACACGTAGGCTGTCATGGCTCCACCAATTGGAAATGCAAGTGCAAGCGCAAGTAAGAAGCTGACAATAAAGGCAATGCTTGGATACAATAAATCAAATCCAACAAAAAACATTACAGCACTTGGTAAAACACAAAGACAGAACAACATGTTTATCTTCATCAAGTCCCAAAAATCTCTAAAAAGCAACTCAAAGAAACGTGCTACACCCTTTTTCCTAGGCTCATCTTTTGAAACTCCCGGTCCGGGTCTGTTATAATTTCTACTAAATAATCCCATATTTCCCCACTTAATAAAAGAAAACAGACCCCAGCTACCACGTGTGACGTGATAACTGAAAGTCTGTCTAGCTTCGTTTTAGTTCAAAATTGCAAGTTCGGTTTCTACATCGAATAAATGTATGTTATGCATGTCAAACCCAACTTTGATACTGTCGCCAGTTCTTGACTTAGTCGTTGGAGCAACACGAGCTGTCATTGTTGTATCAGCATAATTCAAGTATAGATATACTTCGCTACCCATCAGCTCGCTAACTTCTACATTAGTTGAAATTATTGCTTCCGGATTCTTTGTGCGGAATTCTTCGTCATCATAAATGTCTTCAGGACGTACCCCAAATTTAACAGCCTTGTCTACATATTCCTTAATGCTGTCTTTCGCTTTGTCAGCTGGAATGTAGAGTTTGTCTTCGCCAACTTCAAGGTAATATCCCTTGCTGTCTGTCTTTAGAACTGCATCGATGAAGTTCATTTGCGGGCTTCCGATAAATCCGGCAACAAACATATTGCATGGGAAGTCATATAAGTTTTGTGGCGTATCGACTTGTTGAACAACCGCGTGATTCATAACAACAATACGGTCACCCATTGTCATAGCTTCAGTTTGGTCATGTGTAACATATACAAATGTTGTTTGTAGTTTGTTATGGAGTTTAATGAGCTCTGTACGCATTGATGTACGCAATTTAGCATCAAGGTTTGAGAGCGGCTCGTCAAGCAAGAAAACTGCAGGATTACGTACCATTGCACGTCCGAGTGCGACACGCTGACGTTGTCCACCTGATAATGCTTTTGGTTTTCTGCTGAGTAAGTGCTCAATGTCAAGTATTTTAGCAGCTTCACGAACACGACGATCAATTTCAGCTTTCGGTGTTTTTGCGAGCTTCAATGCAAATGCCATGTTTTTGTACACTGACATATGAGGATATAGTGCATAGTTTTGGAAAACCATTGCTATGTCACGATTTTTTGGTGGCACATCATTAACAAGTTTATCTCCGATATATAGCTCACCTTTAGAGATTTCTTCAAGGCCGGCTATCATCCTGAGCATTGTCGATTTACCACAACCTGATGGTCCAACCAAGATAACAAATTCCTTGTCCGGAATATCCAGACTACAGTCATCAACTGCAAGAACGTCCCCGGGATAGATCTTCGAAATATTTTTTATCGATATACTTGCCATACTTTTGCTGTCCTCCTATGTATTAAACATAAACTGTTGTGATTGTATCACTCTTTTGCATATTTCGTCAAGATGTAATTTGATTCCGGCAATGATTATTTTGGCAATTTTTGTCTTTTCAATAATAATTGCCAAATTTTCACCATCTATTTGTTTGCAATAGGACGAATCAAACAATGCTTTCCATACCCTATTAGATCTTTGCGACCGGCTTGAATGAGTGCTTTTCTCACCACTTCGCGATTACTTGGTCTCTTCCATTGCATTAATGCACGTTGTATTGTTTTTTCATTTTGTGAGCGTGGAATATGGATCGATTGCATTGTTCTTGGATCAAGTCCGGTATAATACATGCATGTTGACAATGTACCCGGTGTCGGATAGAAAAGCTGAACCTGTTCAGGTTGTCTCCCCTGTTTGTTGAGATATTCTGCAAGCTTTATCGAATCTTCAATCGTACATCCGGGATGTGCAGCAATGAGATATGGTACAAGAAATTGCTTTTTTCCATATCGCATATTTAACTTTGCATACTTTTCTGAAAATTTCTCGAATATAGAATTGCTTGGTTTTCCCATATAGTCAAGAACCTTATCAACACAATGCTCCGGCGCAACTTTTAATTGTCCGGAGATGTGATTCTTAACAAGCTCTGCAAAGAAGTCGCCATTTCGGTCCAGCAATAAAAAATCAAATCTTATTCCTGAACGCACAAATACTTTCTTTATTCCATCAATGGTTGATAATTTACGAAGAAGTGCAAAGTAATCAGTGTGGTCAGTGTCCAAATGTTCACACGCTGGAACAAGGCATTTTTTGTTTACACAAAGACCGCTAGTGCTTTGTTTCTTGCATGATGGTCTTCTAAAGTTCGCCGTTGGACCACCCACATCGTGGATATAACCTTTAAATTCTGGATGATTTACGAAGCTCTTCACTTCATTGATTACAGATTCATGACTACGCGATGATACCACTTTGCCCTGATGGAATGCTAGTGCGCAAAAATTGCAATCCCCAAAACACCCTCTGCTATGAATAACAGAAAAGCGCACTTCGTCAATAGCAGCTACGCCGCCTAATTTTTCATACATAGGGTGAACTTCGCGTGTAAACGGAAGTGAATAAATCTTGTCAAGTTCTACCGTACTTGGTGTCGTTTGTGGAGGATTTACAATAACAGTCGCACCATCACAACCTTGTATAATTGCTTTTCCTCTAACAGGATCCTGTTCATTATGCTGTTGCATTGTAGCTTTTGCATATGCTGATTTATCTTTTGAAACGGTTGTAAATGAAGCGCATTTCACAAGAGGGAATTTACATTTCTCTGCAACATCTGTTACAAAGCTTGTACCACGCACATTAGTAATATCATGTATACGCTCTTTTTTCGTCAGGCGCTTTGCAATCTCGAGAATTGTCGATTCTCCCATTCCATATACGAGCAAGTCAGCCGTACTATCTACTATAATTGGACGACGAACCCTATCGTCCCAATAGTCATAGTGTGCAAAACGTCGAAGCGAAGCTTCTAAACCGCCAATTATTATCGGCAAATCCGGAAATGCTTCCCGGACTAATTTTGAATATACAATGACCGCTCTATCCGGTCGTTTGCCTGCTTTTTTGCCAGGTGTGTAATAGTCATCACTACGTTTTTTCTTCGATGCCGTATAATGCGCCACCATGGAATCTAAGTTTCCAGCTGTAACCAGCGCAGCATATCTCGGTTTACCCATTGCTTCAATATCTTCGATGTCGCAAAATGAAGGTTGCGCAAGAATCGCAACCCTAAAACCTGCAGCTTCAAGGTACCGTCCTATAACAGCTGCTCCGAAGCTTGGATGATCCACATATGCATCACCTGTTATCAACAAAAAATCATAATAATACCAATCACGATCGAGCATATCTTCCCTGGACACAGGCAAAAAATCATATCTGTTCATGAATTAATTTCCACGCCACCTGATAATTCACATAATGTAGCGATTGAGTTGTCAGTCATATATTTTCTCATCTCGTCAATAATCTTAATCGGTGCATATGGATCGTCGAAGCAAATTGTACCGACACCAATAAGATTAGCACCTGCAAGCATCATTTCAATTGCATCGTTTCCTATTGACACTCCACCCATTCCAAGAATCGGTATTTTCACAGCTGAAGCGACCTGCCAAACCATTCTTACTGCTACCGGAAAAATTGCGGGACCTGAAAGACCTCCGACATTATTGTGCAGTATTGGTTTTCTTGTTATCGTATCTATCCGCATGCCGAGTAATGTGTTTATGAGTGATAATGCATCTGCACCTGAAGATTCAACTGCTTTCGCAATTGATGCGATATCTGTTACATTTGGTGAAAGTTTGACCACAACAGGAACGGTTGCTCTTTTTACCACAGCCTTTGTAACTGTAGTAACACCATCTATAGATGTACCAAATACCATACCACCTGCTTTGACATTTGGACATGATACATTTACTTCTATCATATCGATATTTGCATCGGATAGCTTCTCGGTCATTTCTGCGTATTCTTCTACTGTATTTCCGGATATGTTCGCTATAACGACTGTGTCATGTTGACGCAAAAACGGCAGTTCGTCTGCTATAAATGCATCTACTCCCGGGTTTTGAAGTCCAACAGAATTGAGCATTCCCATTGGAGTCTCTGCAATGCGTGGCGGCATATTACCCAATCGCGGTTTTGCAGTCAAACCTTTAACGCATATTCCACCCAGTTTTGATAGATCATAGTACTCAGCATATTCTCTACCAAATCCAAATGTCCCCGATGCCATTACAATGGGGTTTTTGAACTTTACACCTGCAAAGTTGATACTCATGTCAAGTTTATTATTATCCATATTCTTCTTTTCTTTCTCAAAAGTATATTAACGTAACATTTGGAACACAAGGGGGCGGTTCCTGCCATAACTCTTTTACCAAACTACATCATGTGCGTTAAATACAGGACCATCTACACATGCTCGCTTCATTTCGATACCGTCATTTGTAATCCCTGCTGTCTTATCTACATCAACATTCTTATCGTTCTTTATTGCACACGCACAAACCAGGCATGCGCCAATACCACAACCCATTCGTTCTTCCAGAGAAACCTGTAGTGGCACATTATATTTTTCACACAGTCCTGCGACTGCTTTTTGCATTATATTTTGTCCACATGTCATAACTGCTGAATATTTACCTGATTTTAGTAACTCTTCAAGAGGTTTTGTAACAGTTCCATGAATTCCAACACTTCCGTCGTCTGTTGTAATATAAACATTTTCACAAACTCTTTCAAACTCATCAGTTAAAATCACTCTTTTTGCTTCGCGAAATCCTAGTACTGCTGTCACTGTTTTTTTGGCAGACTGAGCAGCAAAGAGCATAGGAGGTGTGCCAACTCCCCCACCAACAACAATGAGGTTTCCGTCCGGCATACAGAAGCCATTTCCGAGTGGTCCAAGTATATCAAGTTTTTGCCCCGGAGCACGCCTTGATAACCACATTGTGCCCTCACCCTTTGTTTCATACACAAGATTCACCTTATCATCCTCTACATAACAAATACTGATAGGTCTGCGCAACAATCGCGCTTCACCACATTTGATATGAAGAAACTGTCCCGCAACTGCCTCTTGCGCCAGTTCACGACTTCTAATTGTAATTGAATAAATATTATCAATTAGTAAGGTGTTTTCAATAATTTCACATAAATATATATCGGGCATTGCACCCTCCTTGTAACTATTAATTTGCGAAAAATATTATATATCATTCTGTGTCTATTTACAACTGCTTAGTAGGTGATATATAATGGAACGAAGTGAGAGTCGCTGGCGAATTTATTCGTCTATGACCGAGCGAGTGAACATTAGAGCAAAGCGATATAATACGTGTTGGTGAAATATAATTGAGAGGAAAACGCATTTATGATTAAGAATATTGACGAACTTTTAAGTAACAATCCGTATCCTGGGCGTGGAATTATTGTTGGATGCAGTGAGGATGGCAAAAAATCGATAGTCGTTTATTTTATTATGGGACGAAGCGAAAACAGCCGTAATCGAGTTTTTGAAAAAACTACCGATGGTATACGAACAGCAGCTTATGATCCAAATAAGCTTGTTGACCCAAGCCTGATCATTTATAATCCTGTTCGCATTACAAACCAATATGTTATTGTCACTAATGGCGACCAAACTGATACAATTCTCAATTCAATAAATAATGACTCTGATTTTTATTCGGCATTACAAACTCGCGAATATGAGCCGGATGCCCCTAACTTTACACCACGCATTTCCGGAATTGTTAAAAATGATGGCAGCTATGACTTATCTATATTAAAAACTATGTCAAACAATCCGGCAGGTTGTCAGCGCAATTTTTATAAATATTCCACTGCAATACCAGGTCTCGGTCACTTTATTTCGACATATGAAACCGACGGGGATCCATTACCATCTTTCAAGGGCGAACCTATACCTATTCATATAAATTATTCTCATGGTCTGGAAGCATTTGCCTTAACTGTGTGGAATGCACTTGATGTAGCGAATAAAGTTTCACTATATGCGCAGGAATCCAACATTGAATCCGGTGATATCAATGGAATGATTATTAACAGACATAACATAAGTGAAAAACCATAAGATTTTAGAAAGGCATGATTTATATAATGAATGAACTTGAATTAAAATATGGATGTAACCCAAATCAGGTACCATCGCGCATTTTTATTGATGAAGGTGATCTTCCTATTGACGTCCTTAATGGAAAACCCGGCTTTATTAATTTTCTTGATGCATTAAATGGATATCAACTGGTACGTGAATTACATGATGCTATCGGCATTCCTGCAGCAACTTCATTTAAACATGTATCACCTGCCGGTGCTGCTATAGGACTGCCATTGAGTGATGTTGAAAACAAGATGTATTTTACTGAAAACATGCCACTATCCCCTCTTGCCTGCGCCTATGCGAGAGCCAGAGGTGCTGATAGAGTCTGTTCATATGGCGACTGGATTGCCCTCTCTGATGTTTGTGATGAAGAAACTGCAGCAATTATCGCTCCTGAAGTGTCTGACGGAGTTATTGCACCGGACTATACCGATGGTGCATTAGAAATCCTCAAGTCGAAGCGCAAAGGTGGATATAATGTCGTAAAAATTGACCCGGATTTTAGACCACGGAATATTGAACGCAAGGATGTTTACGGTATAACTTTTGAACAAGGTCGCAACGAATTGAAAATTGATTCTGATGTGCTAAAAAATATTGTAACGGAAAACAAAAAACTGCCTGAAAGTGCAAAGCGCGATTTAATTGTTGCACTCATTACACTTAAGTATACACAGTCGAATTCCGTATGTTATGCGATAAACGGACAAGCAATAGGAGTCGGTGCCGGTCAACAAAGCCGAATACACTGTACTCGCTTGGCAGGAAGCAAAGCTGATAATTGGTTCCTAAGACAACATCCTACTGTTCTAAATCTACCGTTTAAAGATGATGTAGGACGAGCTGCACGAGACAATGCCATTGATGTTTACATTTCTGATAATTATAATGATGTTCTATGCGATGGAGCATGGCAGGAATTGTTTACCTCGTGCCCATCAATACTTACACGTGAAGAGCGACATAAGTTTATTGTCGGCTTTTCCGGTGTATCTCTCGGAAGTGACGCATTTTTCCCGTTTGGTGATAACATTGAGCGTGCAAAACGCTCCGGTGTAAGCTTTATTGCTCAACCCGGCGGTTCAATACGTGATGATAATGTTATTACAACTTGTAATAAGTACAACATAGTGATGGCATTTACAGGCACGAGGCTGTTTCATCACTAAAATAACTGTTGCATTTTATAAATTACATGATAAAATATACTCGCTGTCGAAAATATTTGCATTTAATACGCTGAGTATTTTATTGATAGGTGCTGTGGCAAATTCGTCGGAATGCCAGTGGCCTTTCAAGGATTTGACGCAGCGCATATCGGCAAAATACCAGTGTAGTGAACGTAAATATTTTCGACCGCGAGTATGTATATCGTAAAAAACAAAACTTTGGAGGTATAGATTATGGCTCATACAATTAGTAGTGAATGTATTTCTTGCGGTGCATGTGTACCTGAGTGTCCTGTAGATGCGATTGTTGAAGGCAGCCCCGTGTATACAATTAATGATGGTTGCATCGATTGTGGCGTTTGCGTAAGCGCTTGCCCTGTAGACGCTATTTCTGCATAAAGTGCATCGAATAATAAAACTGCCGTGTTCACATACGGCAGTTTTTTATTACTCTCATTACATAATCACAATATAAGGAATTAACATTGTTATGCCGGATTCATCAATTGGAAAATTATATCTCGTTGCAACTCCTATCGGAAACCTTTCTGACATTTCCTCACGAGCTATTGATACTTTAAGTAATGTCGATTTCATTGCTGCAGAAGATACCCGTGTTACACGAAAACTTCTGGAGCATTTTAACATAAGAAAGCCTATTGTCAGCTATTATCAACACAATACGCGTATAAGCGGCGAAAAAATACTTTCCCGAATTACCGATGGAGAAAGCTGTGCCCTTGTTACAGATGCCGGAACTCCAGCAATTAGCGACCCGGGTGAGGAACTTGTTCGCGTTTGTGCAGATGCCCGCATACCAATGGTTATCATACCGGGACCTTGTGCTGTTGTGGCTGCTGTCGCATTATCCGGACTTGATTCTAGTCGCTTTACATTTGAGGGATATTTACCTGTTGATAAAAAAAAGCGTAAATTACACTTAAACGAACTTCAAACTGAAACAAAAACAATGGTGCTATATGAGGCACCTCACAAACTCAATCGCACACTTTCAGATTTATTTGATACATTGGGCGATAGACGTATGTCTATTTCAAGAGAAATGACAAAAATCTATGAAGAAACTCTTCGTATGCCATTGTCAGAAGCTATTACACATTTTAACCACGCACCACCTCGTGGTGAATTTGTGCTCGTTATTGAAGGTGCGAATATTCCCACTAATTCAAGCGGTAAGCTGGACGAAGGTATCATATATACAAAAGGGCTGATCGAGCAAGGACTTACCCTTCGCGATGCTGTAAAAAAAGCAGCCGATGATATCGGCTGCTCTAGAAATTTGTTGTATAAAACTATGATCGATGGGTCAAAGTAGTCATATATAGCGATGAAAAACTAATTATCGTCCCCAAACCGGAATCGTGAGTGAAATAACGTATTCACCATCTGGGTTATATATTGTGACAGTCAATTCAATGGCTCCGGCGGTTATACCAGTGACACTTGCTCCATTTCGTATTCCATCATCACCAACAAACTGACCGACAACATCCACGACTGCCGGATTGCTGCTTGCCCATACAATGTCATACCCAGATAGGTCAATACCAGGTGGCTCTACACGTAATCGAATCCCAACAGTTTCTTCCCGTCTGACAGTAAAATCAGGTCTTGTAACACCTGCATATGTAATTTCAATTGAATGAATTTCTTGTGGCGGAGGTGGAGTTGGCGTTGGTGTTGGTGTTGGTTCCGGTATTGGATTAAAAGGTAAATATATTTCGATCTCGTCTTCAATTCCGGGCGTACTTAAATCTTCATCAGGATATGGTTCAGCTACTTCAGGAGCTGATGAAAACCACAATATACCGACACCGACAGTAAATACAGCCAATATCAGTACGCTGATCAGCATTTTTCCTCTCATATTTTCTGAGTTTTCCGAATACTTTCCATGTCCTACGCGACGTGCACCACAATACGGACAACGGCTGCGCACACCGGAGTATTTGCGATCACATCTTGCACATTTAATCTCATTGATTATAGCCATTTTATGATTGTTCCTTTCGCTAATTCCATAACTGCTACACTAACCTACAAGCATAATCCTAGTAATTAATCACTTTAATTTACTATACTTTAGGGTGGTTGTCAATAATTATTTACAAATAGTTACAATTTTTAGGGGCTAGGGATTAGGGGTTAGGAATCCAGTGCTTTTTGTGAATTCTAACTGTTCGCAGCAAACAATGCTTCTGATAGTTTTATGAAGTCGTCTATCCCAAGCACCTCTCCTCGTATTCTCGCATCAAAGCCACATTCTGTCACGATTTCTGTAATTCTTTCTTTACTATGTGTCTTTTCAAAAACAGCAAATAATGCATTAACCAGTGTTTTTCTTCTCTGTCCAAAGGCTGCTTTTACAACACGGAAGAACTTCTTTTCATTCTCACCATCCAATGGCTTTGAGGTTCGTGTTTTCATCCTGATTATAGATGACATCACTTTCGGTCGTGGCATGAAGCATTCAGGTGGAACGTTGAACAGTATCTCCGGTTTTGTGTGATAGTTTGCATAGACAGAAAATGCGCCATACTCTGGGGTTCCGGGTTCTGCACATATCCTAAGTGCAACCTCACGCTGTACCATGACTGTGATTGATTCAAATATATTAGAGTCGATAAACGCTGTAATTGCAGGTGTTGTTATATTATATGGGAGATTCGCGCAGACGTGATATGTAAAGCCGGACATCGTTTTATCTACGGTTTCTTTCAGGTTAAGTTTTAGGATATCGCCTTGAACTATACAAACATTCTCTTGGTCGCTAAATATATTGTTCAGTATTGGTATAAGGCGTTTATCCAGCTCTACTGCTGTTACATGTCCTGCTACTGAACAAAGCTCTGATGTTAATGCACCTATTCCCGGTCCAACTTCAAGAACACCACATGACTTGTCCAGTTTCGATTCTTGAACAATCTTTCTAGGTATATTTGCGTCAATCAGAAAATTCTGTCCCATGGATTTAGAGAACTTAAATCCATGGACGTTGAGTATATCGCGGGTAGTGTGCGTATTTATTATTGTTTTTTCATTTGTCATCATAGTATCCTTAATTATAGCTCAATTTGCATCGTAAATTCAAGTGTTTTTCAATAACCGTCATTGCGGACTTGATCGAGGTCGCTGACAAAGTGCATATTTTTACCTATCGTCATTGCGGCCTCCGAGCCGCAATCTGATAGAATCAAGCTTTGTAATATATCCCGGGTCAAGCCCGGGATGACAAATGGGACTTTGTCAGCAGCCTCGACTTGATCCGCAATCTCACACAATAGCACGCATTATTCATGGGATTGCGGCTCGGTGACCGCAATGACTTAGTTTCTTACCTGCACTTTTATACTATTTTTCGACATTTGCCCACTCATCATATAGATTCGATATCTGTTCTTCAATCTGGTATTTCTTCTGATACAGCTCATCCATCTTGCCATAGTCAGAATCAGCTAAATGCGCTTCTATTTCCTTTTCCAGTGTCATTAACATGGCTTCAGCTTCTGAAATACAAGATTCATAGCTCACCTGTGATTTTTCTGATTTGTTTGTAAATTTCGCCTTCGTAGGCGATTTTTTCTTTTTTTTGTTTGCAGAAGATGTGTCTATGCGCTTCCCAGCAGTATCTAAAACTTTTTGATAATCCTCAAAACTACCTATGTACTCCGTCACCGCACCATCTTTCATGCCCCATATTTTCGTTGCAAACTTGTTTAGAAAATATCGGTCATGAGAAATGAATAGCATAGTACCCTCAAACTCAGATACAGCTTCCTCAATCCATTCCCTCGAATCAATGTCCAAGTGATTTGTTGGTTCATCAAGTATCAAGAAATTCACTTGTTCCTGCATTAGTATGCATAGCTTCAAGCGACTTTTCTCTCCTCCGGACAGATTGCTGACTTGCTTCAATACATCTGAAGCTCTGAACTTAAATCCCGCAAGAATACTTCTAAGCTTATCTTCCGGAAGTGCAATAACATTGCGCAAAGTATCAAGCACAGTTGCACTTTCATCTTCGAATATTATAATTTGTGACATGTATGCAATTTTTATATTACTGCTAACTTTTATAATTCCGGAATTACATGACTCTTCCCCCATTATCATTTTCAAGAGCGTAGTCTTTCCGCAGCCATTTGCTCCAATTAGAGCAATGCTGTCATTTTTACTGATGCTAAGATCCACATCATTTAGCAGTATATTTGTACCGTAACTTTTGTATACCGAATCAAATGATACAACTTCTTTTGCCGCGTAACCGCCGCTATTGAACTCCTCAGTCATCTTTCTCGATACTGTAGGTTTATCCACCTTGTCCATTTGCTCAATCCGCTTTTCCATAGCCAAAGCACGTTTAGCCAAGCCTGTATTTGATGGGTTTATT
>WQWL01000051.1 GCA_009785345.1 Oscillospiraceae bacterium | reverse complement strand
CAAATTTGAGGCCCTTATTCTATTTCTTTCTTCACCTAACAGGTGAGCCGATGAATCAAAAAAACTATGTAGTCGCAAACATTGAAACAAATTTATTGGCGATGCGTGAATAATTCAGGTTTAATAATGCGAGATTAAATTACATTTGTTGCTACGCAATATATTGTAACATTGTTAGACATCGGTAAGCAAGAAAAATTCTCTGTTATACTGAACACTGATAGAATATTAGATAAGATTTTCGAGAATATTATTCGTCTGGTGAGGCGGACGACGCGGCCTTACTGTCGTAAGGCAAGGAGGACAACGATGCCAGAAGGAAAATATTACGAAAAGATGTCTACTATTCTATTAGTGTTTAGTATTAAAAGTGTAGCGACGAAAACTTGGAAAAATGTGTAAAACGGTCGCAAAAAATCCGGAATAACGTGTAAAATAATTTTGCTTGTAGAATCAGAATTCGTTGTATCCCTGTATTTCCAATGCCTGAGGTTATGTATCATTTTGGGACACAACCTCTTTAGATATATTCGAAATCACAGTACTATTGCAATAAAAATACTACCACAACAAAAATACATCAAAAATAAAAATAAAACAAATGTAAATATACCTTGACAGGCGAGGTATTGTGTGATAATATGTACTCGCGAACAAGAAAAAGCACATAACATACAAAGCAAAATTACCTAACCCCTAAAATACCAAAGAAAGGATGAATCAATATGTCTATTGCGTCTGATCTCATTCGAGGCCACACGGACACCATAATCCTTGCACGATTGATGGACAGCGACAACTACGGCTACGAAATCAATAAATCCATACAAGAACGAACAGGCGGTACGTACGAATTAAAAGAAGCGACACTTTACACCGCATTTCGTCGTCTGGAACAATCCGGATGCATATCCTCTTACTGGGGAGACGAACAAACAGGAGCAAGACGTCGCTACTACAAAATCACGGAAAGCGGACGGGATAAGTACGAATCACTAATCGGAGAATGGAAAATCGCAAAAGAAATGATTGATAAACTGATTAAGACGGAGGGAACACAGTGATGGAAGATAAATTGAGAAGATATGTTGACAGCCTTTTTGAAGAGACAACACCCACAAGGAAATCTGTCGAACTAAAAGAAGAAATGATACAAAACCTAAATGACAAATACAGAGACCTCATTTCAGAGGGAAAAACAAATGAAGCTGCATATAACATTGCAGTTGCAGGAATAGGAGATATAAGCGAATTGTTAAATGAATTAGAACCAAAAAATAATCAAATAGAATTAGGCTATGAAGAGGTTGAAGATGCCCGGAAAAAATCAGCAGCTCTAACAGCAATAGCAGTAATGATGTATATCTTAAGCCCACTACCGCTTATTATTTTATCATATGTAAGTGCTCGTAATGTCGATGCAATCGGATTGCCAATATTCTTCCTAATGGTGGCGGGAGCAACAGGATTGCTCATATACAACAACATGACCCAACCGAAGAACAGAAGAACACAAGACTCAGTTGTCGGTGATTTCCGCGAATGGCAGTCAGATAACAAAGAACGTAAGCAAATGCGCAAAGCAATATCATCTGCACTATGGTCTATAACCATTCTGGTATATTTGGTAGTCAGCTTTATGACTTTTGCTTGGCATATTACGTGGATTATATTCATAATTTCCGGAGTACTGGAGTCGCTAATAAATGTTATGTTCCAAATGAAGAAAAAATAAAATAGTATTTGAAAGGATTGATATAAAATGAGTAAAACAAGAGTTGTAACTATAATTTGCTGGATTGTTTCAGCACTAGCTCTCACAGGGTTACTGGTGTGGCTTGTCGCCGGCACAGTTTTTAGCGGATGGTTCGGAAACTGGAACAATATACCATTCGGTATAAATTTCGGTACGAGCACCGAAAGACTTTCAGGACCATTTGAACTAGACAGAACATATAATGTTTCAGTCGGAGGAGTCGATTCAATAAGAATAGATTGGGTTTCAGGCGACGTAGTTGTGAGGCCACATAGTGGAAATGATATAGTAATAAACGAATACGCACAGCGTGAACTAAGAGATAATGAAAGACTTAGATATTCAATATCAGGTGATACACTTGAGATAAACTTCCTCGAGCGAGGATTTTCAGTAAGACGAATGCCGGCGAAGAGGGTAGAAGTACTCGTACCATACTCACTAAGCGACAGTTTAAATCGCCTATCAGTTTCATCAGTATCGGCAGATATCAGGATAACAGATATGACCGCAACAACACTTCGCGGCAACACAACCTCCGGCGCTTTTGATGCAGTTGGTACATTCAATATTGCAAACATAGACACAGTATCAGGACGCATTGAAATCGCAGGTGAAATTTATGATGCTGATCTCGATTCAGTATCAGGCAGAATTACAATGACCAGCACTGCACAAGGAGCACGAGTAGAAAGCAACTCTGTATCAGGAAGAATGGATATAGCAGGTGATTTTGACAGAGTTGTTATTGGAACAACATCAGGTAGCATGGATGTAGAAAGCACCACAGCTCCATCATCATTCAGAGCAAGTTCAGTTTCCGGAAGTATAACTATTACTTTACCGGCAGATGCCACAATTTCAGTTCGTCATTCAGCAGTATCCGGTAGCTTCTCTAGTGACATTCCGGTAACATTAGAAGGCAGAGGAGCAGACTTCGATATCTCATCAGTAAGCGGCAGCACACGCATCCGCGCACTGGGTGACACAGACCACTAGTATTCACAAGTACAATAGAACACAGATAAATAAAAAAGCAAGTTAGATTTCACGAATTCTGCTTGCTTTTTTTGTAATGATTATGTACTTAAATAAATTCATATTGTTACGCAGATTGCACGGCTGACATGACTAATGATGTAATATATTCACTAATAGTCAAATTTTCTTTATTCGCATTATATCTAACAGAATTTTCTGCATCAGTAGACAAGTTAAGCGATCTAAGTAATAATTCTTCTTTAGCTGCATCTGCTACGTGTTGCGCTTTCTCCGGCTTTTCGCCGTCACCTTTTCGCCAAATTACATCAAATTGCTCACTCATACTAACACCTCTTCAAGTATTTTCTCATATTGTTTTGTTATCAAATCGGCATGAATTATATATGTCTGTCCATCAGCTCCAGTATCTGTTATTACTTCAATTGCTCTTCCTTTTGAATCAAATCCTAGATGCATCATTTTTATTGGGTCAGACCGCATTTCTAATATTACATAAGGATCGTTTACAGTCATAAGCATATCGTTAGTCCAGTATTCCGTGCTTTCGTGCTGAATTGAGAATAATCAAGTTACCATCATCCTTTTCTTTGTCTATATTATACTATAGCTCCATTTCATAAGCAATAATATTCTCACCCGCCTACTCCAACCTCTCAAGCCTATCAAGCAACTCCTGAATCTTTGACTTACTAATAGGAATAATATCACCATTGACCATCTCAATCTGCTTCTTTCTTCTCGCTGTCACCACATGCTTAATATTCTTGGGATTCACCACAAAAGACCGTTGACAAGCGAAAAACTCCGGAGCAGCCGCTGTAACATGATGAAGCTTACCGCGATAACCGGTCCGTCCGGTTTTCGTATGCAAAATCAACCTATTCGGCATATCTGTATCTGTCTCAAAGTACAAAATATCATCGTATGGAATATTCCAGGCACTACCACCCGTAGTAATCATAAAATACTTACGCTCCGAATGCTTACCCCTCATATAACGCTCACACGCCAGCTGTATACATTCCTTGATAGCAATCTCCATCTTTTTAGGATCATCCTTAAGAATATATTCCAACGCCTCAACTTTATGTGCAAAAACCAAATGAGCCATCTCGGAATGAGTAGTAATAAAAGCAATAGTAGCAGAAACATCCATGCCTCGAATTTGCGCACCAAGCTCAATACCATTCATCTCATGCTGCAAATCTACATCCAAAAAATACAATGCATTCTTGACAGGATTCTTCCTCAAATAATTCAAAAGATTAATAGGATTATCAAAAGATATAGCAAAATCCACATTACAATCATTCTCTATTAGAACATTGTTGACAAGACGCTCTATTAACTCACGTTGATCTGATCTATCTTCGCATATAAAAATATGTAACATTGTTATCACTCCAGTATATGTATAATTAGCGCGGTATTTAAAATGGAATACATTCTATGCATCAGTCTCCAATCGATAATTTTTGTATAAAGTTGCCACCAACAATATTTGTTTGCAGAATTATGTTTTGATGAGCACTTGCAAGCTCAAAAAGGTTATTAAGTCCCAAACCACGACCACCGATTTTGGTAGAGTAGCCAAATTGACTGAGCTGCGATAACGGCGGCAAATCAGCAGGGCAAGTGTTTTGAACAATAAAAACGACACACTTTTTATCCCTATAACAAGCGACTGACAACGTTCCGCTTTGCAGCTCTTCTAAAGCCTCAATAGCATTATCCAAAATAATACCAAGCATACGCACCAATACAACAGAATCAACTGAAATATGATCAATATCCTCTACAACTTGAAGCTCCACATTGATGTGCATACTCTGTACAGTAGAAAGTTTAGCCACAAGAATAGTCTTAATTTCCAGCACCTTAATCTTACTCAAGCTTTCCAATACAAAATCATCATGTATGATAGCCTCAGTCTCTGCTGCGACTTGTGAATAGAAATACTCTTTCAATCCGGCAATATCATCAGTTTCCAGATAGCCTTTCATAGAAAGCAATATGTTTTGCTGATCATGCTTAAATTTGCGGACACTTAATTGTTGCTGTTCAATTTGCTCAGTATAGTAGTGCAGAGCCTCTTGCTCTGATTCTTTTTTTTGTCTAGCGACTCGCTCATGCAGTGATGCCGTGTAAAGTATTACACAAACAAGTGTAGCGGCAGCAATACTGAATAAAGGAAGAGTATTCAGAGCTAAATCATAAATTTCTGCTCCTGAATAGAGCCACATATTAGCGAAAATTATCGCAATAATAATAATGGTTAATGAAATGGTGGCCAGAACAGTTTGTGACCTTTTACTTTGATTAATTAACTTGCGCTGTTTCTTTGTTATTGTTACACACAGAAAAGTAACGGCAGCAGAAAGTATGATAGAAAATAGTGCATAAGGTACATATAGCAAGAAATCTTTATATGAAAATCCGATTATTAACGGGAAGTTTGGAATGGAGTAAATAAACCACGGAAAGAAAAAACTTACAAGAGTCATGGCAATGATATCAACAAAAATAACAACCAACATGGGAATAAAGAGTAATGCTAATGTTTTTCTGATTGAGTAACATTTAATTTTATTGAAATAAATTAAGCAAATCAATGGAACAATGAACACATTAATCGAAATGCCACTATTAATAACGCTAATATTAATGACAGATAAAATTGCTGCAAGCAAGCTCGCAATGAAGAGATAGAACCCCTCTTTCAAGTGGAGTGATTTATCACGAGTTACTACCTTTGCAACGAGAAGAGGATTTAAACATACCATCATCCAGGTAAGAATATCGAATATTGTAAAGTCCATGCGTAGCACCCCCTTAGCCGGTAGTGTGGCAGGAAAATGTCTATTTGAAGCAAATCGCCCCCAAAAGGTATACCTTTTGGGGACAGCGGTTAAGTTTTCTGATAAAGCATATTTCCTCACGTTTTTTGCGCATTTTTTGTCAAAGTTGTAAATTTTTTGTGTCTTTGGTTGTTTTGGTGGTGGAATTGTGTATAATATTACAAATATATATACCCCACCAAAAGGTATACCTTTTGGTGGGGTATATTGTTGACTATCATGTACTTATTAAACATATCGGAAATTATATCACAAACTTGAGTCTTTATACTAATACTAAACACTATTGGCAATTGTGAAAGTCCAGCCAGACACGTTGTAGGGGCGACCGTCTTCGGTCGCCCCTGTTGCATAGGCATTCCTTCTAAAAAACTCAAAATGTTGAAAAAGTTGAGAAAATATAACTTTAATCACTAAAATGGTACATATTGCAACACTTTTCTTTTTTTTTACACAGATCAGTTTATCCTTGGAGCAGTGTGCAAAAAAGGAGTGTTGCCGTGGATATTACAATTTTTGATATTATATTTATATTTGCTCTTTCGATTGTAGTACTTGTGAGTTTTTATTTCTATATGAAATCGGAACGCGAAAAAATTGCCAGACGGCAAAAAGAATTAGAACAGAAAGAGTTGCAATACTATATAGAGCAAATTGAACAGCAACAATTAGGTGTACGAAAATTTAAACATGATCAGCAAAACATATTATTATCTATGAAAGGCTATCTGGAAACAGACAACCTTGTTGGATTAAAAGATTATTTCTATTCACAGATCGTGAGAGAAACCGAAGCCATAACGCAAAAGAATTTTCAGTTGGAAAACCTGAGTAAAATTAAAATGCAAGAAATAAAGACTATTCTTATGACAAAGCTTTTTGTTGCACAAAATTTGAATATTGACGTAGAGCTTCAAGTTGCAGAAGATATTGATTGTATTCCCAGCGACTCTATTGTATTGGTGCGTATGTTGGGCATAATTTTAGATAACGCTATTGAGGCATTGGTAGAATTGCAAAATGGGACGCTTTTAGTCGCTTGTTATAGGGATAAGGAGTGTGTCGTTTTTATTGTACAGAACACATGCTCACCGGATTTGTCATCACTATCACAACTCAGTCAACTAGGCTATTCAACCAAAGGCAACAGTCGTGGTATAGGACTCAATAATCTATCAGAACTAATAAACGCACACCCGAACATAATTCTACAAACAAACATTTCCGAGGGTAGCGTTATTCAAAAACTATCAATAGGGGAGTAGAAAATATTTATTCCTTTGGATGTCCTACAGGGTTAATTTGCGAACTTGCTCTTGAAGTTCTGCGATCTCCGCGTCCTTCTCGCTAATCTCCGCGTCCTTCTCGCTGATCTCTGCATCCTTCTCGCTAATCTCTGCATCCTTCACATCAACGATACCCTGCCAATGCATATCACGATTTCGCTCAATGCTCCATTTAGCCTGTGCTTCATCGTGACGAGCTTTTGACATCATACGCTCAATCTCTAACAACCTGGATGAACTCGTCACCTTACGATATGCTTTAACTGCCTTACTCATAACGGGCACCCCCAATGCTTCAATTTCAGCAAGATCTTCTTCTGTTTTTGCGCTAAAAAGTTTTAGCCATAAATCCCGAGCACTATCTGAGCGATCAAGTGGCGGCAGCTTTTTCAGTTCAAAAAAATGCAACACCTGTTTATCTGTTAACTGCTCATGAGTTGTAACTTCCAAACATCGAAATTCCGAATGAAACTTCTTCAAGTCAGAAAATTGATTAAAACCTAAGATACTAATAAAAATTGTTCGTGGCAGAAGGGTGTAATTATCTCCCTCTTCGATACCTTTTGAAAATTCCTTGGCCCAGTAAAACAAACTTCTTTCAGGAAAATTACTCTGATCCTCTACTTGAATTTCAATGCCAACAATCTGGTCATTTACTTGCATACTAATGTCAAGTCTACAAAATTTCTTGCCAAGTTCTTCTGCCGTTATTTCTGGGTTTTTGATAATAAATTTCTTAATGCTAACATATTCAATATTAAGTAATTCAGCAATAAGTCTTTTCAATAAATCCTTGCGTGTTGCAAAGAGTAATTTGAATACCGTGTCTCGAGTAAATTTGTATTTTAGTTCTGCCATAATAGTATCAGCCTCTCATATTTTACCATATGTTTATTGCAAAGTGAATAACTTCTTGCATACCAAAACCATAACACAAATCTCTTAAACATATCAATCCACATTTGAAGCCCTAATATGTTGAAAATTCACCACCTGAAAAAATTGGAATTCCGCTCAAATGTACATACTAATCACTCAAATGGTGCAATTCGCAACTATTTTCATACTTACAAGAAAAACTGGTGTATCCTCAAACATAAGATATCTATGTCAAGAGAATATCAGCCATTGATCCATAAAAGCGAAGACATCGCAAAATCACAAATTGTTAAACTAATTAATGAAAGGAAAGATTTAGACAATATGAAACTAATGAGTAAGACAAACAAAAAGAGAGTGCTTAGTCTAATAATGTCAATCAGTTTACTAATCGGCCTACTTGTTACTGTAGCTACTGCTTTAGAGCAGGAATATAGCGAAGTGGGCAACTTTGATGAAGTTTATGTAGTAAATGTGAATGACTCAGACGAAAGCGGCTCTGAAGGTACACATGAGGGGGAATCTGAGTACAATGAGTCGTTCGTTGAAGATACCGAGCAAGATGACACAGCATGCGATGAGTCGTTCGTAGAAGACACTGAGCAAGATGACATAGCGTACAATCAAGAGTACCTATATACATATTATATGAATGACGAAGAATACAGTAACATAGAGAGTTTTTACTACACTATAGCTGAAGCATCAGCTACAGACGTTCGTCTGAGAGCTGGAACAGCGAGAGGCGAACCAGGCGCAACAGTTTTTGTGCCGATTGAAATGGAACAAAACTTACGAGGCTTGGGCGCAATTGTATATTATATAGAATTTGACGCAACATACTTGGAGCTGGTGAGAGTGACTGAAGGTAATGTTCTCCCCATACCGATGGCACCGCCTTTAGGTAATAACCCACTTCGCGTATTGTCTGTAGATCTATCCGGTGCCGGAGCAGCAGCAGGTGTAACGGGTACATTGGCAACTGCAGAGTTTCGCATTAGAGATAACGCACCCCTTGGTGAAACTGCAGTTGGTCTAAGAACTCATGATGCATCCGGTCCTGTAGGCGATCTTGGAGAAAGAACACATTCAGCTACTGGAAGCACTGTTACAATCACAACAAATAATTTAACTACAGATATTCGTTTGCAAGCCGGAACAGTGACAGGTGCACCGGGCGCAACAGTTTTTGTGCCGATTGAAATGGAAGAAAACTTACGAGGCTTGGGCGCAATTGTATATTACATAGAGTTTGACGCAACACGCCTTGAGCTAGTGAGAGTAATTGAAGGCGACGTTCTCCCCATACCGATGGAACCACCGCTAAACAATAATCCACTTCGGGTATTATCCGTAGACCTATCTGGTGCCGGAGCAGCAGCAGGTGTAACTGGTAGATTGGCAACTGTAGAGTTTCGTATCAGAGATAACGCACCACTCGGTGAAACAACAGTTGGCCTAAGAACTCATGATGCATCCGGTCCTGTAGGCAATCTTGGAGATAGAACACATATAGGTCTTGACGGTTCTGTGATAATTGAAGGCATAGTCGAGCGTGAAGTAACCTTCTTGCTAAACGACGGCACAACAACAGTTCACGCAGCAGTAACAGTATCCGATGGCAGCATAGTAACGCCACCGATAGTTCCTACGAGAGTAGGCTATACCTTCCGCAATTGGTATACAACAGCGGCAGCAACCACAGCCTTCAATTTCGGTACACCAATCACATCAAATGTGACATTACATGCAGGTTGGACAACAGTTGATCCAGACCCGGGTACTGGTGCAAGAAACCGTACAATTAGCTTTAGGTACTATGTACTGGACGATAATGACAACCTGGTCAATGTAGGTGCACGCCAATACCTACGTCCGGAAGGCTACGTATTTAATCTTCAAAATGTACAAGACAGAAACGCACTCCCGGGCAATAACGTCTACGTATTTGAAGGTTGGAGAGTATTTTTAGGTGGAACGTACAATCCGAACTACTTAACTAACCTGAATGTAGATTCTCTACGCGGTACATTCACAATACCACACGTAAATGTTGCTCTATGGGAAAGCCTCACATTAAGTGAAACAGTAGGAGAAGCAATATCTCTACACGCTGTATGGTCACTATATGAAGCTGGTGACGACACTCAAGGCGGTCAAGATGGAGCTGGCGGAGCTGATGATACCGGAACTCTACCAAAAACCGGAGTTGAAAGTGGCAACACACTACTATTCGCAGGATTACTATTACTCGTAGTCCTAGTAGCTACAAGCATAATAGTAGCAATGAAAGAAAGACACAACAAAGCAAATTCACAAAGGGGCAGCAATAACGAGCTTAACTAAGTAAATCCTACATCAGTACGTAAACAAGACCAGTCCAACATTTGGCTTTAAACCGAATGTCGGACTGGTTTTGTTGATTATTTTGAACTTAGTGGTTACCTAGGTACAAGAAAAAATGAGTGCAGTAGATAATCTATTTTTGTCT
This sequence comes from Oscillospiraceae bacterium, assembly GCA_009785345.1. Taxonomy (GTDB): domain Bacteria; phylum Bacillota; class Clostridia; order Oscillospirales; family Oscillospiraceae; genus WRMH01. Next base: position 9,130 of record WQWL01000051.1, on the reverse strand, counting down.
ATTTTTTACTCCATATTACTTCCATGATATAGAATCATTTTGAACAGCCCCGTCATTTTTTGACTCGAATAACCATTTGTAGCTAAAGCCAATATGATTATAACTGCTTATCAGAACGAATCCTTTCCAAAGCCTCGTCAAGAGGCACGCCTTGCTTAATCAATTGAGCAATAAGGTCAGCCGCTTCCGTGCGTCCTTCTGCACGTCCCTCAACACGTCCTTTTCGTATGCCACTTTCGGTAAGCACTCTTCTTTCGACATCAGCGTCATATTCCCAGTTTAGCATTTCAGCCACCTCCAAGTGATGTTCAGACAGAAACTCATACAATACATTTTTCTTAATACATGTATCGATAGCTAATGAAATAGCTTTGTCTCTTGTCATGCCATTTTGTATATTCTTGTGAATGCAGTCAATTAAGAATGAATATCCTTGCAACTGTGAACTGCGAGTTAGTGCAGATTCTCCGCTATTGAGATTTATATCAATGATTTTTGTGGCTAGTTCAAGTGCAGGTTCAGAGCTTTTAACTCGAAACGCATCAGATAACTTTAGCTCATTTTGTTTGAGTTTTTGTTTGCCATTGTATAAGACATAGAATTTGGGAGTAGGGATTGTGACTTGTTTGCTGTCATATAAGTCATCTCTATTGATCGCATGAAGATACAGTATATCAGTAGCATATGACAGTAGCCTCAATGGCATGTTTTTTGAGATTGTACTTTGATGCTCGAAAAATATTATGAGCTGGTCATCAATGCAAGCAGCGATGTCGTTAAATCTGTTTAACAAACTGTTTGATGGGCATGGAGTAACGATTGTGTTATTAGGATAGTGTTCATCTGCAACAGCATTATATAATTCCAAGAAATGTTCAGCATCCCCGAATAACGTTCGAAATAATGTATCTTTGTATTCTCTTCCAGATTTTTGGATTGATTTATCTGCCATGATGTTGTCTTCCTTTCCAATTATATCATACAGATATAACGAAGTGAATAGTCATTTTGATAACAACACAATAGCATAATCGATACATAGTAAATACATCTTAAATGGGTAAAAAAAGCACAACGATATTTACGATTATACTCCTAATAGGAGAATAGCCAGCGATATAACAACAAAATCACTAGAAATAAACAAAGCGCCAAACGAACCTATTTAGCGCTCGAAAGACTACATATAAAGAAAGCGTGACCACAAAACAGCAATTTCACCCAAAAAACCACCGTAGGGGACGACCTTCCATGCAAGCATCTTAAGGATAGCCGCGTCATTAAAGGCTCAAATCATCCGGCCCGCGGGGCCACCTTCTTTGCTAAAGAAGGCAAGGAACGATATATCCAACCCTTGCCCTCTTTAGAAAAGAGACGGCCGCCGCAACGGCGGGTGATTTGAACTGCAATCCCACTACATATAGCGTACATAATATAGTGTACCCACCCCCAAAAACACAAAAATCCACCACTCGAAAAAGTTGAAATTTTACTCATATGTACACATCAATCACTCAAATGGTGCAATTCACAACGCTTTTCATACTTCTGAGAAAAACTAGTGTATCCTCACACATAAGATATTTATGTCAGGAGGGTATCAGCCATTGATCTTAAAAGCGAACACATCGTAAAATCACGTGAAAAGTGAAAAAAAGAAGAAAGTAAACCAATCAAATGAAAGGAAAAATTAAAACTAATATGAATGAAATGAGAATTAGTAAAACAAGCAAAAAAAGAGTAATCAGTCTGATAATGACAGTCAGCCTGATACTCGGTCTGTTTGCGGCTGTGGCTATTGCTGCAGATAACGACTATGACGTAACGGACACCTTTGAAGAAGTAGTAGTAAACACAGACGAAAACGCTTCTGACGCTCAAGCAAGCGAACAGGGGCAAGAGACACTACCTGCAGAAGAAGTAGAAGTGGTAGAGCCTGATTATGAGGCACAACCTGAAGAAGACACAGTCTCAAACGACGAAGCGTATGAAGAATCAGATTCGTATACAGATGATGAATACGATTATGAAGACGAAGAATATGAATACGCAGAATATGACATTATCACCATTACTGTAGTCGAAGGACTATATGATGATGTAGATGTCGTGGTAGCACCTTATGGAACAGATTATGTTTATACCATATATGAAGACGAAGATGGTAACCTAGAAGTTGCTATCACATTCCCACCAACAACAGAAGGTGACATTGAAGACGAGAACGTAACAGTTCCATCTGATTGGGATTTTGATATTGAATCAGATGTATATGGTTACACGACAGTTACTGTTTACGGTTTTGTGCCACTACTTGACTTCAACGTAGGCAACCTTGCAGAATTGCGTGCACTTATGGAAAGTGGTCAAGTAGAGGACGGTAGTGTAATAACACTCACAGCGACAATCGTGATTCCAACAGGAGATTCACTTGATTTGAGTTTCAACGGAGCTAATGTGACACTTTTGGTTAATGGCACGCACCATCATTTCAGCGTAAGTGGCTCGTTAACAATAGGAAGTGGTGTTACATTACAAGGGAATCAACCAGATGGATTTTCATGGTCTACGTGGCCTATTGCTTATGACTACCACTGTGGGGCAGTTAGGGAGCATATAGTAAATACTGCAGCTGCTTGGTCTCGTGGTGGGGGCGTGTATCTAAACCACGTTGATGCCACACTTGTTATGGATGCAGGTAGCACTATTACAGGCAATAGGGCTAATAGAGGTGGTGCGGTGCTGCTTTTACGCGGTACATTTACTATGAATAGCGGTGCAATAATCGAAAACAATCTAGCAGACCTTACCGGCGGTGGTGTACAACTTTATGGCAGTGGACCTGATAGTGTATCAACATTCATAATGAATAATGGAGCGACTATAAGAAATAATGTGGCGCGTTACCGTGGCGGTGCTATTGATTCGGTAGCCTCAACCGCAAACCCTACATCTAATAACGTTCGTATATATGGTGGACTTATACAAGGAAATGTAGCTAGTGAACAAGGTGGCGGAATATCTTTGAGGAACAGCACTAGCCTGTTTTTAGCAAATGCTTATATCACCGGGAATAAAACAGTGAGATTAGGTGCTGCTTTGTCAGTTGTAACACTTTCCACAACCAATGCAGTATCAATAGTTGTAGACGGGGGAACTGTTTCTGGCAATGTGCTGTTAAATGCGAGTAATAATGGAGGATCTGGAGCATTTTTTGGTTGGTATAGCACTTTGGCAGCTAATGGAAGTTACATGAACCTGCAATTATTAGGTGATGATAGTTTAAGATTTGGTGGTTATAGAGATGATCCCGATGTTTACCATACAACAATATGGTCTGACGGAACAACTATTGCAACTCGACCAACGCCACTAGACATGCATAGAGACCCTAATACGGGTGCCATTACCATTAATAATTCAAGAATTATGAGTGGCTTCGAATATATTAAGGACGTAGAAATAATCCTACCCGGCGGCGATATCGAAATTAACGTGCCCCTTGGCGGACAAGTAGTATACATTCCAAGCGGGAACGATAACCCTGCCCGCTACATCGTGCGCGATGGAAATGGCGATATCGTAGACATGGGACCACGCAACGATGATGGCACATATTATGACGAAGACGGCAATCCATGGATTGTAAATCCAAACTATCCGGGTCCAGGCGAAGATCCATGGATTCCAGTAGACACAACTGCAGAACCGGGTTACCCATGGAGAGGTACGAATACACTTGAACAATACACAGTTCGTAATATCATTATTAATATTTGGGGTTCATACAATCGAAGTGGCGGTCACGGATTACTACGTACACATAATGTAACCGGCGTTGAAATCCCGCAGATTTTATTTGACTTGGTAGCCACAGATGGTTGGCAAGCATGGTTTATGGCAAACCGCGTTTGGGAACAAGGGATAACAGCTTCTCAATTTGCAACTCCAATGAGCGCTGCTGTAGCATTTTCACAAAACAGCTTGGACTGGAACAATACTAACCGTATTATAGGCTTAGATCATTTCTTCAGTTATCTACCGATTATTGTCGAGCGTGCTGTATATCGATTTGAGGATACAGGAACCCTTGGATACCTGGCAGGAATAGAGCCTGGCATCGAAGCCGTTGTAATAGGCTTTGCAGTAGAAGCACTTAATTGGGATCAAATAACAGGCGATCTCGCTGGACCGTTTTCTAGAGTATTACAATATGTACTAGCCCCTGTAGAGTACGATGTAACATTCTTACTGAACGATGACACAGCAACAGTTCATGCAACAATGACAGTAGTTGTTGGTAGTACAATAACACCACCTGCATTACCAACAAGAGCAGATTATACATTCCGCAATTGGTATACTAATGCGGCGGCAACAACGGCGTTCAATTTCGGAACACCAGTAACAGACGATTTAACATTGTATGCAGGTTGGACAGCAGGCGAACCAACAGAACCAGTTCAACAAGTATTTTTCTGGCTCAATGATGGTAGTGGTAACCTACACTATGTAGCAAATCTAGAAGCTGGCAATACAGTAACACCACCATCAGTACCAACACAAACAGGCTATACATTCCGTGGTTGGTACACGAGTGCGGCAACGACCACAGCGTTCACCTTCGGTACGACAATTACAGACACAACTAATGTATATGCAGCTTGGACACCAGGCGAGCCAGCACAACCGGTACAACAAGTATTCTTCTGGCTCAATGATGGCAGTGGCGATTTACACCATGTAGCGTACGTAGTAGGTGGCACGACAGTAGCACCACCACCGGTTCCGACACGAGACGGTTTTTATACATTACGCAACTGGTATACCTCAGAGGCAGCAATCACAGCGTTCAACTTCGGAACAGCTATCACAGGTACAACTAATGTATTTGCCGGATGGGAAATTCTAGAACCGGGTGCTCCGTGGAGAGGCACGAATACACTTGAACAATACACAGTTCGTAATATCATTATTAACATTTGGGGTTCATACAATCGAAGTGGCGGTCACGGGTTACTACGTACACATAATGTAACTGGTGTCGAAATCCCACAAGTTTTGTTTGACTTAGTAGACACAGATGGTTGGGAAGATTGGTTTATGACACGTCGCGTTTGGGAACCAGCGATAACAGCTTCTCAGTTTACAACTCCAATGAGTGCCACAGCAGTATTTTCAGCAAGCAGCTTGGCATGGAATGACTCCGGTCGTATCACAGACCTAGACCATTTCTTTGGTTACCTTGGTGCTATTGTCGATCGTGCTGTATATCAATTTGAAGCTACAGGAACACTTGGATACCTAGCAGGAATAGAAGCAGGCATCGAAGCAGTTGTAATAGGGTTTGCAGTAGAGAGTCGTAATTGGAATCAAATAACAGACGATCTGGCCGGACCGTTTTCTAGAGTATTACAACATGTTCTAGCCCCATCTGCCGGTGCGATGGTACCTTGTGATGAAATCCCCGGAGGCTTTAGATGTCCAGACGGAAATCTTTACTTCCCGAACCCTGATTATCCGGAAAACAGCAATGATCCATTCGTAGGTCCTATGGTACCTTGTGATGAAATCCCCGGTGGCTTTAGATGCCCGGATGATAATCTATATCTACCAAATCCCAATTATCCCGGAAGTAGCGACAATCCAATCGTAGGCCCAATGGTACCTTGTGATGAAATCCCCGGTGGCTTTAGATGCCCGGATGATAATCTATATCTACCAAATCCCAATTATCCCGGAAGTAGCGACAATCCAATCGTAGGCCCAATGGAACCTTGCGATGAAATCCCTGGTGGTCTTAGATGTCCAGATGATAATCTATATCTACCAAATCCCAATTATCCCGGAAGTAGCGACAATCCAATCGTAGGCCCTATGGTACCTTGTGATGAAATCCCTGGTGGTCTTAGATGTCCAGATGATAATCTATTCTTCCCGAATCCTGATTATCCGGATAACAGCGACAATCCAATCGTAGGTCCAATGGAACCTTGTGATGAAATCCCCGGAGGCTTTAGATGCCCAGATGATATTCTAATCATCAGAAATCCTGACTACCCCCACAACAGTGACAACCCATGGGTTAATACGACACGTGTTATCTGGGGCGATGTAACCGGAAATGGCGTAGCTGGCACAACCGGAGACCTTATGCTACTACTCGCATATGTTGCAAATCCGACAGACTCTGCTATTGCAAACCAAATTAATCGCCCGGAAGTTTACGTACTAGGCATTATTGGTAGAGCAGAAACTACAGAACTAATGCACTTACTAGCATATGTTGCCAATCCAGGTTCAGTTGTACTTGGACCACAAGCATAATCAAAAACTGTAGACTTGAAAAGGAAAAACACAATGAAAACAAAAATGAAGCGACGAGTATTTAGCTTACTCATTACCATGTGCGTGCTTCTGGCAATATTTTCAGCTACAGCAATAGCAACAACCACAGACATCCGTCTGCAAGCAGGAACAGCAACAGGCGCCCCCGGCGAAACGGTCTTTGTATCGATTGAACTGGAAATAAACTCAAGAGGATTGGGTGCAATCGTATACTATATAAGTTATGATGCGACACGTCTGGAACTTGTGAATGTAGTCGCAGGTGATGTTCTCCCAATACCGATAGAACCACCAATAGGCGATAATCCACTTCGTGTATTATCTGTGGACTTGTCCGGTGTAGGTGCCGTGACAGGCGTAACTGGCACATTAGCAACTGTTGAGTTCCGCATCAGAGATACTGCACCAAACGGTGCAATAACGGTTGGTCTAAGAACCCATGATGCATCTGGCCCGGTAAGCAACTTGGGCGAGAGAACACATAGTGGTGCAAGTGGCTCTGTGACTGTTGCCGGCACCACAGGTGGCACTGGTGGTACAGGCGGAACTGGTGGCACAGGCGGCACTGGCGGAACTGGCGGTACAGGTGGAGCAGGAACCAGTGACGGCAACTACCAAGCTAGTGAAACCGGAGGCACTGGAGATACCGATAGTGCAAGCGCAACCGAAAGAACCGGCGGCGGAACACTTCCACGAACCGGTGTTGAAGGCAACACATTACTGCTTACTGTATTGCTGGGAGTTGCACTCCTAATTGCCACAGGCACGACAGTAATATTACTAAAAAAGAAAGTAGAACGAGCAAAGAATTCCACAGCAATAGCTGAGAAAATCTAGAAACGGGCAAACATAGTTTGTCACAACGAGCGGCAAGGTAAGCTTAAAATTCCGAGCTTACCTTGCGCAATATTAAGAGAAAGAAACTAAATGAAAGGAAAAATTTAGACAATATGAAGCTAATGAGCAAGACAAATAAAAAAAGAGTTCTTAGTCTAATAATGGCAATCAGTTTGCTGTTCAGTCTACTTGTTACTGTGGCTACTGCTTTAGAGCAGGACTATAGCGAAATGGGCAACTTTGATGAAGTATATGTAGATGACGCAGGCGAAAGCGGTTCTGAAGATATACATGAGGGCGAATCTGAGTATGATGGGTCGTTCGTAGGAGACACTGAACAATACAGCACAGCCTACGATGAAGAATACACAGATACATATTATATAAATGATGAAGAATACAATAACATAGAGAGTTTTTATTACTCTATAGCTGAAGCATCAGATACAGATATTCGTCTGCAAGCAGGAACAGCGAGAGGCGAACCTGGTGAAACAGTTTTTGTATCGATTGAGATGGAACAAAACTTACGAGGCTTGGGCGCGATTGTATATTATATAGAATTTGACGCAACACGCCTGGAGTTAGTAGGAGTAGTTGCTGGCGATGTTCTCCCAATACCGATGGCACCGCCATTAAGTAACAATCCGCTTCGTGTATTATCTATAGATTTAGCCGGTGTCGGAGCAGCAGCAGGTGTAACGGGTACATTGGCAACTGTAGAATTTCGTGTTAGAGATAATGCACCAACTGGTGTGGCAGCAGTTGATCTAAGAACTCATGAGGCATCCGGTCCCGTAGGCAATCTTGGAGAAAGAACACATTCAGCTACCGGAGGCTCTGTGACAGTCACGTATGATTCTGCAATTGCAGATGTTCGCTTGGAGGCCGGAACGGTATCAGGTGCACCGGGCGCGACAGTTTTTGTGCCGATTGAATTAGAACAAAACTTACGAGGCTTGGGCGCGATTGTATATTATATAGAATTTGACGCAACACGCTTAGAATTAGTGGGAGTAGTTGCCGGTGATGTTCTCCCCATACCGATGGCACCACCGTTAAGCAATAATCCGCTTCGCGTATTATCTGTTGACTTATCTGGTGCTGGAGCAGCAACAGGTGTAACGGGCACATTGGCAACTGTGGAGTTTCGCATTAGAGATGATGCGCCACTTGGTGAAACAGTAGTTGGTCTAAGAACCCATGAAGCATCCGGTCCTGTAGGCAATCTAGGAGAGAGAACACATGCAGGTCTCGATGGTTCTGTAATCATTGTGGATACAGTCGAGCATGAAGTAACCTTCTTGCTAAACGATGGCACAGCAACAGTTCATGCAACAGTAACAGTATCTGATGGCAGCACAGTAACACCACCGGTAGTTCCGACAAGAACGGGCTATACCTTCCGCAACTGGTATACAACAGTTGCAGGAACTACAGCTTTCAACTTCGGCACACCGATTACATCAGACATGACATTACACGCAGGTTGGACAGAAGGCGAACCAACAGAGCCGGTCCAACAAGTATTCTTCTGGCTCAACGATGGCAGTGGTAACCTACACCATGTAGCATACGTAGTAGGTGGCAACACAGCAACACCACCATCAGTCCCGACAAGAACAGGCTATACCTTCCGCAATTGGTACACAACAGCTGCAGGAACCACAGCCTTCAACTTCGGTACAGCAATTACAAACACAACTAATGTATTTGCAGGTTGGACAGAAGGCGAACCAACAAACCCGGTTCAACAAGTATTCTTCTGGCTCAATGATGGAAGTGGCAACCTACACTATGTAGCATACGTAGTGGGTGGCAGCACAGTAAGTGCACCATCAGTACCAACAAGAACAGGCCATACCTTCCGCAACTGGTACACAACAGCTGCAACGACAGTCAGCTTCAACTTTGCAACAGCAATCAACAACACAACCAATATATT
>WQWL01000050.1 GCA_009785345.1 Oscillospiraceae bacterium | reverse complement strand
TGGGATGAAAACATGCCCGTTCCCTAAGTTGTGAACGAGTTGGAAAATTAATGCAGCAGACAATCGCTCTATACAATCACTATCAAAACCAAGATCGATTGCAATAGCATCCGCTTCAAAAAAGTCAGCACCATATAAGTCAGAAACAATTAAGTAAGGATTATCTCGCACTGCGATAAGTGAATCATCACCATAGTCCTTATATACTCGAGTTGCAATGAGTGGCTTAATGCCATATGTGCTGAGAAAATCAATCAGTCGTCGAAGCCCTGCTTGCCTGCGATATCCGTCACCAATTTTGCGTGCTACTCTAAGCGAGATTCCTTTGACAGTAGCAAGCCTGTCGGGGTCGTTTTCTATAATATCCAGAGCTTTGCTACCGAACTTTTCGACGATATCCCGTGCCTTTACAGGACCTATATTTTTTATGGCACCTGACGCAAGATAACGATAAATATCATCTTCTCCTGATGGCGGGCGGACTTCAAATGATTCAGATTTAAACTGCTCGCCATACTGGGGATGAGTTATCCACTCGCCAAAAAGAACCAGCTGTTCACCTAGCGAAACGCCGGGAATGCTACCGGCCGCGGTGATATTGCCATCTATAGTATCAAGACGTAATATTGTATATCCATTCTCTGCATTAGTGAAAACTATATTGCTTACTACGCCTTCAATCATCTCTTCCAATTTGCAGACCATCCTTACATTTCTTCTGTATCAAGCAATATTGTGACAGGACCGGCATTAACCGAGCTGACATTCATCGTGGCACCAAACTCTCCGGTTTCGACAGAGAATCCGGCATTTCTACATTCATTAACAAAAAGCTCGTAGAGGGGGATAGCAATATCTGGACGTGCTGCAGCTGTGAATCCCGGTCGGCGGCTTTTGCAATCAGCAAAAAGTGTAAATTGTGAAATGACCAAAATATTACCATTAATTGCTTTAAGATCGAGATTCATTTTGCCATCAGGGTCGGCAAAAACACGCATGTTGCAGACCTTTGTAGCAAGCTTTTTAGCTTCAAGCTCAGTGTCCCCATCCTTAATGCCTAAAAGCACAAGAAAGCCATTATCAATTTTGCCTGTGATGATACCATCAATTTCAACACTTGCGGAAGATACTCTAGTTACGACAGCTCTCATCCATCTGCCCTCCTTACATCTGAAACACCTGAAATGGACATGATTTTTGCCATGGCAGAGATGAGTTCATCTCTGTTTTTAACTTCGACAACAATGGTAATCAATGTCATACCAGCCGTTGCTGGTCTTGCATTAAATGAAGAAATCTTAACTTTTAGTGTGTTTAATGCGGATGCAACATCGACCACTATACCTGTGCGGTCAACAATCTGAACTTCGATTGTGGTCGAATATAGACTATCACCTGTATCAACCCAAGAAACACGAATCCATCGTTCAGTTTCGTCAGGGTCGTTTAATGATGCAATATAATTGTGGCAGTCTTGACGATGCACAGAAACACCGTAACCACGTGTAATAAAACCAACAATTGCATCGCCCGGAATAGGCGTACAACAGCGGGCAAATTTAACAAGGCAGTTATCTAATCCTTCTACAACGACACCATGATAATGTTTTGCACTATTATTAATCTTAGGTTCGGGTATTTCTTCGAGTGGCAACTCATCTTTCTTCAGCTTTGCGGCACTACGCAATTCTTCACGCACTCTGTTAACTACTTTTTGCGCAGAAATTCCACCATACCCAATTGCTGCATACATCTCATCGAGAGCACCAAAAGATGCACGGGTAAGAACCTTGGAAAGAACCTCTTCTCGCAGTGCATCAGCGAGAGGAATCTTTGCATGACGCAATTCAGACTCAAATGCGAGCTTTCCATGCATAACGTTTTCTTCGCGCTTTTCTTTCTTGAACCATTGGCGTATCTTATTTCGTGCCTCTGGACTTTTTATTATATCGAGCCAATCCCTATTGGGACCCTTTGCGGACTTTGAAGTTTGTATACTGACAATGTCACCATTGTTTAAGATATGCGCGTATGGTACCAGACGTCCATTAACCATTGCACCGGTCATCGAGTTTCCGACTTCTGAGTGTATGCTATACGCAAAATCGATAGGAGTTGAGCCAACGGGAAGGTTGATGACATCTCCACGAGGCGTGAACACAAAAACTTCATCAGCGAACATGTCGATTTTTAATGCATGCATAAACTCTTGGGCATCAGCATCTTGCTGCGACTCTAATAAACGTCTTACCCATGCAAATTTTTCTTCGTCAGCAACCTTGCCGCCTTTACCTTCTTTGTATTTCCAGTGGGCGGCAATACCATATTCAGCGGTTTGGTGCATATCCCATGTACGGATTTGAACCTCAAAAGGCACACCTTCACTACCAATAACATTAGTATGCAAGCTTTGATACATGTTTGGCTTTGGCGTGCCTATATAATCTTTGAAGCAACCGGGAATCGGTCGATACAACTCATGAATATGCCCAAGCACATTGTAGCAATCGGCAATATCGTTAACAATTACACGAAATGCGTGCAAATCCAAAATTTCTGATAAGAGTTTCTTTTCACTGAACATTTTTCGATAGATACTATATATATGTTTGACACGACCTGAAACCTGACAGGAAATACCGTACTCGCCCAAGCGTTCAGTTAGGCGCGATTGGACAGTATTTAGAAAAGCCTCATCCTCAATATGACGCTGATCTAACTCTTTGACAATATCATTAACAGCAACAGGGTCGAGATATTTGATTGACAAATCCTCAAGTTCCCATTTTATACGCTGCATACCAAGACGATGTGCAATGGGCGCATACATTTCCATTGTCTCAAGGGCTGTTTCTCTTTGCTTGATTTCGGAGACATACTGCAGTGTTCGCACATTATGAAGTCTGTCTGCAAGCTTAATGAGGATAACCCGGATATCTTTAGCCATTGCGAAAAGCATTTTGCGCATGTTTTCCATCTGCTCTTCTTCAACACTTGTATATGTGACTTGTGTAAGTTTTGTGACACCCTCAACAAGTGTTGCGACATCCTTGCCGAACAATTTTTCTATATCCTCATGTGTTGCCACAGTATCTTCGATACAATCATGTAACAATGCAGCACAAATAGAATCCTCATCCATTCCAATTTCTGCAACAATTTCAGCAGCAGCAAGGGGGTGAGTGATGTACTCTGTGCCCTGCTTTCGAAGTTGAGTGCCATGAGATTTTCGCGCATACTCAAAAGCAGCCCTAATACGCTCAATATTAGCACTAGGCATATATTCCAATATGACAGCTTCTAAATCATGATATTTTTCAATTACACTAGACATATGGATGGCCGCTCCTTTCGTGAGTTTTTTGGTTGATTTGCTTTGTATAGGTTCATGTAGAGGCGACCGTCCTCGGTCGCCCGATGTTTATATGTTGCTTATATTAAGGGCGATCGAGACGATCGCCCCTACGACTATATTCTAACCCCTAATTTTTAAGTCCAACAGTTGAAGTTGAACACTACTTCGACCTCTAAACTCATTTATTTGTGGCTCAAAAGCCAAATCGACCAGCATACCCTCATTTATACCCAAATCTTCTATAGAAACGGAAAAGAATATGCAATCAAAAATGCTCCCGGATTTCTCTACTTTAAGCTTTGAATGTTTCCCACCACCGATGGACAATGCTGACGTCACCATTGCGCCTGTCATGTATAAACAAGGCGAAGGATTGCCGCTACCAAAAGGTTCGAGTTGTTCCAATGCTGCAAGATTTTGAATGGTTAAAAGCTCTGGTTTTTCTACTTCGAAATCTAACTTTAGACCTGATACAGGTGCAGATTTGATTGAATCATTATAATACTTAGTTATGCGTTGACGCAACTGCTCGATATTGTCTGCAGAAACGGTCACGCCTGCAGCCATTTCATGACCACCATAGTTTTCCAATATATCCTCGCATGTACAAAGAGCATCATAAATTGGAAAAGAACCAAAACTTCTACAAGAACCATGCCCTACGCCATCGTCATCTATGCTTATTATAATAACAGGGACTTGATAGCGCTCCGCCATTTTTGCGGCAATAATTCCGGTAACACCTTGATACCATCCATAGCGGGCAAGAATAATTGGTTCGTTGTAGGCATCTTCGGACAACATCGATGATGCTTCATCATGTATCTCTTGCTCAAGGTCACGACGTTCTGTATTGAGTTGACATAATTTAACAGCAAGGTTATTTGATTCTTCTTTGTCAGTCGACAATAGAAGATCAACGGATAACTCGGTTTGCCCCATTCTACCGGCTGCATTTAATCTTGGTGCAAGCACAAATCCGATCGTTGATGCAGATACTTTGCCTAAATCAACATTAACTTCTCGCAGTAGACTTTGTAAACCGGGACGTGGGTTAGTATTTAGTATAGCTAATCCGCGTTTAATAAGCTCGCGATTTTCGCCCGTTACAGGCATGACGTCCGCGACTGTGCCGACTGCAACAAATTCGCTATATGTATCGAGCATTTCATTTGTATGAGTGCCACCATCTAGTGCACATACGAGCTTAAATGCAACGCCTACACCAGCAAGCGACTTGTTAGGATATGTACAATCAGGACGCTTCGGGTCAACAACAGCATAAGCTTGTGGCAAATTATCTCTGCACTCATGATGGTCGGTTATTACGAGGTCGAGACCGATTGCTTTGGCATGAATAGCTTCATCGATGGCAGTAATTCCGCAGTCTACAGTCACAACCAATGATGCTCCACGCTCTTTTAACGTGTCGAGTGCATCGTTATTGAGACAATATCCCTCGTCAAATCGTCCGGGAATATATATTTCAAAATCTGCTCCTTTTGATTCCAGCCATATTGCAAGAATGGCACTTGCGGTCATGCCGTCTGCGTCATAATCGCCATAAATTGCAATACGTTCCCGTTTGTCAATGGCTTGCTTGATTCGCGAGACAGCCTTATCCATATCGATCATAAGAAACGGGTCATAAAACGGAGCAGGGTTATCGCCGATTGCAGCTTTTACTTCTGTAATGTCAGTTATGCCTCTTGATGCTAAAAGAACAGAAACAAGCGGATTGATACCGGAGCGACAAAACTCAACAGCAGTTTCTCTGTCAAATCCTCCTATATCCCAGTTACTAAACCTCATACAAGGAATCCGCCTTTCTAATTTGAGTCATTATAGTATTGTATCAAAAAATGGGAGTAGACTCAACCAAAAAAGTTTGAGCTTACAAACTTAATGGCAATGCTCACATTATGACATAATGGAGTGTGATTGTTTAAGCTGATTTTCCATAAATTTTTTTGAAAAAAGTACTTGACCTTGCAGTTACTTGAAGGTTTACAATATAGTAGGTACAAATAAGTACATTTTATTGAACGAATGGAGAGCATAATTATGCGAGAAATAATCATAGACGAAGAGTTTGAGCGTATCTTACCGAAACTCGATGAACAGGCATATGCAGAGCTTGAGGAAAACATACTGAAATACGGGTGTCGCGAGCCACTTATCTTATGGAACAACATCTTAATTGACGGCCATAACAGATATAGCATACTACAAAAACACGAACTTCCGATCAACACAATTGACATGGAATTTGATTCCAGAGACGAAGTTTTGATTTGGATAATCTCAACTCAAATTGGGCGAAGAAACCTAAATCCTCTACAGTTGAGCTTTTATCGCGGATTACACTATCATGCGGATAAAAGAATTGTCACAAATGCGACGGGAAAAAATCAATTTGTAGAAAAAGAGGTTCAAAATGAGGTTGTGCCCCAAAGTGGGGCACAACCAAATATGCCTCATACTGCAAGACGTCTTGCAGAAGAATATAATGTATCTCGTAACACGATAAATCGAGACTCTCAACTCGCAACGGCCATAATCGCCATAGGTGAAATATCTCCTGATGTAAAGATGGATATACTCTCAGGCAAGACTCATATCACCAGAAAACAATTACACGAACTGTCTAATGGTAAAGATGAGGATGTCTCTGATATTGTTGATAAAATAATTAACGGAACGTTTGAAAGTGGCAAAGGCGGAACAACAGGTTCCGGCGAGATGCGAGAATGGGAAGTGCAATTTAGCAAAATGACAAAAGAGTTTCGTCAAATAATGAGAAGCCATACAAACTCCGATGACATAAAACCTGTACGCTCCGCTCTAAAGCAATATATTGGAATGCTAGAAGAGTTGTATAAGAGTATGTAACTGATACTAAACACCAATAAAAGAGTAGCCATCTTTTCGGAATGTTTTCCGTCTGGCATCGTTGTCCTCCTTGCCTTACGATAATAAGGCCGCGTCGTCCGCCTCACCAGACGAATAATATTTTCGAAAATCTTATCTACCATTTTATCGGTGTTCAGTATGAATCTTCAATCGCACCGCGCTATACTCAGTATAATATGACGGTAAACCTATAACCAATTACTTTGTCACAATGTTTGTTGTTCTGTAAAATTTTTTTCGATATTCCTTTGGTGAAAAATGAGTATACTTTCGAAATATACCTGCGAAATGACTGTATGAACTAAATGCTAAGTATTCACTTATTTCTGACAAAGAAAAATTTGAATACTTAAGCATGTTTTCGCCGGCTTCTATTCGCTTACGCCGAATATACTCCGAAGCAGATATTCCAACTTCTTTTTTGAATAATGTTGAGAGATATGATGAGTTAAGGCCTACATGATTTGCCAACTCGTCTATTGTTATTGTGGAATGAAGATGCTCATAAATATAATCATGACAAGTAATAATGGGTTTGGAAAAAACATTTTCTTTGCTCATTTTGTTCATGTGGTTTATGAAAAAAGCAATCATGTTTTTATGCAGTGTTTGAACTTCGTCAATCGTCTTGCATTTGTCAGCATTTTGAATGTACAAATCACTAGCGTTGTACGCAGTTTCTGCTTCCATCCCACCCTCAATTACAAATCGAGTTACTAATGTCATTGAACAAACGAACAAGTATTTAATGTTTCTTAATGGATCATCAGACAGTTTTCCTGTTGCCTCAGAAGCAAACATTTTTTCAGCAGCTTCATTTCCTCGAGCATCCCCATTTTTAATATACTCATATTGAAGCATTTCTTCATCATATCTGTGATGACGTGTGTAATTTTCTCGTTGCAGAAACTGTGTATATACAATCTGCTTTGGAATTGTAGACATTATATCACCCTACGCTACTGTACCATAAAAGGCGAAATTGCACAACGAATATAGTGCAATTCCAATCAATATGATTTTTTGTTCCGGATAATACTGCTATTATTACATCATCACAAAGTTAAAGGAGAACATAAATGTTACATACACCCTATCTAAATAATGGAACTTGCATTATTCCTCTCGAAAAGGTAAATGGAAGCTATGTTGTAGACACAATATTTCACCAACCAAGTTTTTTTGACAACACACGAGAACTCATTTTTAATAGAAAAAGAAAGTCATCGAAAACGGAAACAGAGATGGTCCAAAGGCATGATGAAAAATATGACCTTGAAATATGTGCTGTTATAGGAGGATAGCGTTTTGAAAACTGAAATGGAAAAATATCTTACGGGTGAGCCTTTTTGCTTCCTTGACTCGGAAATTGCAGGAATGAAAGAGAATGCATTGCGATTATGCAAATTGTTTAACGAAATAGATGCTGCAAATATTACTGAGCAAAAAAAGGTTATAGAAACCCTCTTTGGCTCTTGCGGAAAAAATGTATATATGCAACCGCCGTTCAATTGTGATGTGGGCAGTAATATCCACGTAGGTGAGGATTTTCTTACTAACTACAATGTGAAAATACTTGATGTAGCCCCTGTTACGATTGGAGACTATTGTATGATAGGACCCAACAGTGTTATTTCGACAGTAAACCATCCAATGACAGCCAAAGGTCGAAGAGAAAAGCTTTCGATAATTGAGCCTGTTGTGATTGGCGATGATGTTTGGATCGGAGCTAATTGTACAATTCTTCCAGGTGTAACCATAGGCAACAATGTCATAGTTGCAGCGGGTGCAGTCGTAACCAAGGATGTTCCTGACAATTCAATTGTAGGTGGTATACCGGCGAAAGTAATTAAGTAACTTGAGACCTAGAACTCCAATATACCCGCACAATGAGAAACTAGAGTATATTTCAAGGAGCACTTATCGCCAATTTTCTCATTTAATTCTGAGAAAACAAAATAAAACTCATCACAATCCCATTCGTCACCACTTGCTTCTTTGCATTTGAAATGAGTGTGATAATCTCGAACTTGGACAGCAGAACATCTTTAGCGAAGCGCACTCTCTACAATTACGCTATAACCGTAGCGTTCTAAGTCTATTCTATCAAAAGGTATAAATTCGGTTATCCCCAATGCTTCCTGCAACAGCAGTCCTAAATCTGTATCACGCCAAATATCATATCGCCAATCCACTTCAAAATCATCCAAAAGCATACCATATAGCGCACCTGCCATATAACCGTAAAGTGAAGCAACTTGAGATGCACGATGTTGTAATATTAACATTAAAGGCCAATTCTTAACGACTTCATCAATTTCACTTCTACTAAAAACCATATGGAGTTCTGTATATACTGCTGTTCCCTCGGATAGAGTTATCAAGTTATCGTTTGCACCTGTATCATATAGTTCTCTACGTTCGTTACGAATAGACAGAGCATCATGGATAGCTGCTGCTCTCTCATTCCCACTACTATTGACCGCATAAACAAGTGCGGTAATTTCTAATATGTAATTAGTCCGAGCAACACTTTGCTGCATACCTGACCCATCAACGCCCATTATCTCCGGTTGAAGAATGTGCATTACATAATGGTTTATATGCAATAAGCTCACTGCACTCCTGCTGTGGGATACGTGAGACACTCCCAACGTAGAAACATATGGGTCTGTCATCGTTTGAAATGATTTGAACACTCCTGTTTGAGCACCCCAATCATGTCTATAAAAATGTATAAATCTATGTGGACAGTTCACCGACATATAATGCAATTTCATCAATATAGAGCCTAGCAAACTCGCCCTCCGGGTCAGGGTAATTTGCTGCCGTCGCATTCGTGTCCCAACAAAAGATTATAACCGGTGTATGCAATGGTATTCCCCACATCTCACCATCATCATCGTCCCACGCTGCTTGCAATCTTGCAAAATAGTAAACAGCAAACTCTGCAAGAGCATCTAACACTTCGGAGATGTCGTGTTCCTCATCGTACTCCTGAGTTATCGCGTCCTCTACATCGTTCGTCTCATCATATTCGTATACAGCAGAAACCTCATAGTTTTCATATACATTATCAGTTTCGCACATCTCATCATTTTCGTACACTTCACCATTTATGTCGCTAGTACAAGCAACCAATAAAAACAGTAATGATATTGATAATAATAGTATCGCTTTTTTCATTTTCACACTCCATCTACGCTTATTCATTCAAACATTCTTATCATAAAAATGTTACAGATAATTCCAAACTCTATCTATCAGAAAATGCCTCGTCGGATCATAGCAAAAATCCACAAATCAAAACCGCTACTATCTAACATTTTGCACTCCTTTGCAATGAGTACACGATATGAATAACTCAATATTATATCAACCTATACCAGCCGTCAACATAGTTAATAAAGAACAAGGTGAAAATGTTGGAATTATTGACACGGGCAAAGGCGTACTGTAAAATACTAGACAAAAAATCGAGACTCATTTCCTTTCTAATGATGACGAATTATTTGTCAAAAAAGCGGTATGGTGGAACTTTATGAAGTGGTTTTGTCACATCGCCTGACGAAAAAAATCTGTGCAAATATAATACTCTTTTAAACCGGGATTAGTATCAGAGATGGCGATGAGAAAAGTAAAGGAAGAATTGTTAGTTTGAAAGACTTCAAACTAACGAGAGAATGTGCCAATTGCGATCTGTGGAATCGCAATTGATGCACGAAATGACCATCCATTTTCATGGTCGTTTTGTGCCAAAGAATTAAGGAAAGGCATGGTCATTAATATGAGTAAGAAATTCTGTACAAATTGCGGTATGGCTCATGATGAGAATGCAAGATTTTGTACTGGCTGTGGAGCAAGTATGGAGCAATTCGCACAGTCGCAGTATCAAACACCACCGTTGGAATCACAGCAGTATCAGCAATATCAGCCACAGCATCCACCAGCAATGCCCACAGAGCCACAGCAATATCAACCGCAGCAACACTTTCAATCGCCTAAAAATCAGTAGTGTCTATACTAAACCCTAATAGAACACTAGACATCTTTTCGGAATATTCTCCATCTGGCATCGTTGTCCTTGCCTTACGATAGTAAGACCGCGTCGTCCGCCTCACCAGACGAATAATATTCTCGAAAATCTTATCTACTGTTTTATCAATGTTAAGTATTAGTAATGCTAATGAGCAATAGTAGTTTTTCTAAAGCAATGTCAACAACTTACGCGAGTTTTGTGAAGAAGGTAAGGATTAAATGCATCGCTCCTTGCCTTCTTTAGCAAAGAAGGTGGCCCCGCGGGCCGGATGATTTGAGCCTCGAATGTTGAGAAAACCCTTATGTTGTTGACATTGTTTGCTAAAGAGGGAAAGGGACGCTTCACCGACTCATCTCCATCAACACAAGGGTTACCTGGTTTTGTATATTCTGAGCGGTCTGTTCCGCCGACAATAGACCTGCGTAGAACAGGTACAAGTTCTCTTCTATAATATCATCTATGATTCGTGGATAAGTGCGCGTACTTCGCATTGGCATTTCGGCAAACACCATCATTCTCTCAAGCACACCTTCCATCGCCTCATCGTAAGTTCCTAAAAACAACGGATAAGCCTCATTTCTTATATTTCTAGAATTATAGTAAAAATAAATTGACATATTAATGGAAATAATTTGCTCTAATTGACCTCTACTTGGTGGTTGTATGGATGCGAAACGACCGAAAACGCGTCTGAGAGAATTCTCCGGTTGCATTGCGAACATCAAAAAATCCCATGCGATTGCTTTTTGGATAGGGGTTGCATTTGCGTTTAGGACAAAATTGTCGACGGACTCAACTAGCAACTCTCCTTGGTTATTTGTAAGTGGTGTTATGTCTGAAAATTCATGCATGTTATCGTCGAAATCAAGCCAATACCAAAACCGATGAGGAGAGTCGAGATGGAATAGGTATCGCTCGCTCTTAATTTGCTCTTGTATTGAACTGAAAATGCTTCGTCTCATTAGTAAATTTCCTGCACGCCAATCATCATAAAAGCGAGGACATGTAATGCTATCAGCGTAAGTGATAATATTAACAAAATCATCATCGAAACTTACTCGTTCTGCTTCCATATCAAGAAACCGATTACTATAATATCGCATTATCCATGCTGATGAAAAATGTTCTTCCAAATAATATTGTGGATGAGACTTTGAGAAATCATAATATAATTGCATCAACTGCAATAAAGTAATGCCATCTGCATATGCTGTAAAAGCTTCCAATAGACCAGATATTGAACGGTTAGCTACAACGGGTTGATATTGAACAGATAGCGGAAAATGGAGAAAACGGTCGTTGACCTCAAATGCGTGAAATACGTTCATAAACCAGTCTTCTTCATTGAAACTTGGGTCGGCGTCCATCAGGTAACGGAAGTCATAGAAAAGAACGGCTTGGCGTGGATCGAAAGCATCTACAAAAAAGGATTCTATCAGTGTAGGAGCAGTGCCCGCCATAAGCTGTGTGCCGATTTCCATTCGCACCTCTCCCCAATCCGGCTCCGGTTGAATATGCATGTGGTCATCATAACTGACAAGATTTATTGTAACTCCGGGATTTGCGGACATATAATTGATAGCATGTTCGGTAACAACATGTGGACTTAACATTGCTATGGTGATGGATTCGCCGTAAAACAATGACCTATCAGGATTTACAATTTGCTCAATGTAGTCGGAGTCATAGTGCACACTTCCAAGCGCAAAAGAACAGCCCACAATAGCGAAAACTAGTATGATTATGAGGATTATTGCGATAATGCGCATAGATCGTGCTTTTATTCTTAGTTTCATTCTCTGCCATCTCATTTTCTACTTGTTATGACCTATCATGGTTGCGTTTTACACACAAACTTACCGACTCATCTCCATCAACACAAGGGTTACCTGGTTTTGTATATTTTGAGCGGCCTGTTCAGCCGACAATAGACCTGCGTAAAACAAATACAAGTTCTCGTCTATAATATCATCTATGATTCGAGGATAAGTGCGTGTGCTTCGCATTGGCATTTCGGCGAATACCATCATTCTCTCAAGCACACCTTCCATCGCCTCGTCGTAATCTCCTAAGAACCACGGAAAAGCCTCAATTCTTATATTTCTGTAATTATAATAAAAAAAAGTTGACATAGGAAAGGAAACATTTGACTCTAGTTGACTTCTACTTGCTGATTGTACAGACGCGAACATGCCGAAACCACTTCTAATGTAGTTTTCTGGTTGCATTGCGAATAATAAAAAATCCCATGCGATTGCTTTTTGAATAGGGGTTGCATTTGCATTTAGCATAAAGTTATCAACGGACTCAACAAGCAGTTCTCCCCGGTCATTTGTAAGCGGTGTCATGCCGGAAAATCTGTGCAAATCCTCTTCAAAATCTAGCCAATAGTAGTACCATGAGTTAACATCAAAATGAAATAAGTATCGCTCACTCTTAATTTGTTCTTCTGTTTGTCTGCGCATGCGTCGAAAATGTAGTAAACTCCCTGCGCGCCAGTTATCAGAAAAACGAGGGGATGTAATGCTATCAGCAAAAGTGATTAGATCAATGAAATCATCATCGAAGCTTACTCGCTCTGTTTCCACGTCAATAAATCGATCACTATAATGTCGCATTATACATGCTGATGAAAAGTGTTCTTCCAAATAATATTGTGGATGAAACTCTAAAAAATCATAGCTTAATTGCATCAATTGCAATAAAGTAATACCATCTGAATATGCTGCAAAAGCTTCCAATAGACCGGGTATTGAACGGTTAGCTACGATAGGTTGATATGCAACGTATAGTGGGAAGTGGTAAAAACGGTCGTTAACCTCAAATGCATGAAATACGTTCATAAACCAGTCATCTTCATTGAAACTTGGGTCAGCATCCATCAGCTTACGGAAGTCGTAGAGAAAAACAGCTTGTCGGGGGTCAAAAGCATCCACAAAAAAGGATTCAATTAACGTAGGAGCGGTACCTGCCATAAGTTGCGTGCCGATTTCCATTCGCACCTCTCCCCAGTCAGGCTCCGGTTGTCTCTGCCAATAATCATCAAAACTGATAAGATTTATTGTGACTCCGGGATTTGCAGCCATATAACGTATAGCATGGTGGGGAACACCATGTGGATTTAGCATTGCGATTGTAATAGTTTCGCCATAAAACAACGACCTGTCGGGATTTACGATTTGCTCAATGTAGTCAGGATCATATAGCGTACTTCCAGGCGCAAATGAACAGCCTACAGTAGCGAAAGCTAGTGTGATGATTATGAGGATTATGGCTATAATGCGTAAATATCGTGCGATTGTCTTTTTCATCATCCTATCTTTCTGCAAGCTAAATATTTTGTTGACGCTTGCACCTTAACCACTTGCAACCAAACAAAGGTTGATTTGCCTGAACCGTTGAGACCGACGATTGCACAAACTATCTAACATCAATTACTCCCGCTCAAAAACTTAGCAATCCCAACAACAGCCAATCCGAAAACACCGACACCAAAAGCTACCGTGGCATTGAGATTCAAATCATAAACGGCAGCTAGATGCATTGGCAAATATACTCTGTTAGGCAATAATCCAGTGTTGAAAAAAAGTTGACCATATCCGGACAAGCCATCACCTATATAAGCAGGAAGCCACAAGTCAACAGACGCCATGCTCCACGCAAAATAAACAGTTACAGAAGCCAGCAATACAGCAAAAATTCCTGCTACTACATATGCGATTTTACTCTCAGCAAGCCGGAACAAACGGATAACCCATATTGCCCCAAATATTAAAAAACCGGGTACACTCAAAACAAGTAAGAGCTGTGCGCGAAGTACGATACTATCTCCATATAAGTTTCCATCTGTGACACTAAAGAAATCATCATTCAAACCCAGATGCACCAAAAGCCGTTGCGTATCTAGTCTAGCCGACAATGGAATATAGTTTGCAGGACTAACGTACAAAATCCCCGCCATCTCTGACCCGCTACACGGAATCCAAGCAAAACCATCTGCAGTTAAAGTGCTATCAGCAATCGCTTCGACAATACCAACTACGGTATATTCGCTACCCATAATCTTTGTCGAAAGACCTACAACGTCTACAGAACCAAATAATGTCCAAGCCATATTTCTGCACAACACAACGACCTGACCATCCCTTGCTAATTCAGGGCTGCCATAGATAAAAGGTAGTTGCATCATGTGAAAATAATCACTACTCACAACAGACATCTGTGCAAATCCAAACATCGCTTGATTAGACAATGCCTGAATTGTAACTCTCTCAGTCGCAGCAAAACCATTATATGAGTTTGACCACGCCATAACCCTTTCTGTATCAAACATAAATGCAACATCATGCT
Organism: Oscillospiraceae bacterium; assembly: GCA_009785345.1. GTDB lineage: Bacteria > Bacillota > Clostridia > Oscillospirales > Oscillospiraceae > WRMH01. Next base: position 5,114 of record WQWL01000050.1, on the reverse strand, counting down.
TTATAGGAGCGACAATCATAGTATCCTGCGGCAAAATTGTACCCACTTGTGTTGCTGCATGGTTGATATATATGAAAGAGGATAACATCAAAGCAATACCAACAATGTAGACAAAGACGGCTTTCTTGTTCATCGCCTTCATCGCTGACCTACCAATCTTATGCGGTCTCCTATTTCAACAGGGCGGTCAGCCTGTAATATAATCGGAGCATCTAACTCCTCATCGAGATTAAAGACAGTAAGCAAATCTCCTCGCAAAGTAACATCAATATCCACACGCTCGGCAATGTAACTATAGCCGAGCATTGTGTTTGGCTCTTGTCTTGCAACAAGGATAAAGTTGCCTCTGGAATCCTCGCGAATTGCATAATTAGGCAAATGATTAACAGTAGTGGTATATATATCCTCAATAATAACATTCACCCGTTCACCACCAATGGCATCAGGAGCTATAACAGTAAAATCTAAACGAAAAAGGTCATCAACTGCCGTAATACCTACAATATCACCACCCAGTCCAACGCGGTTTATCGCAGGAACACTAATTTCTATCTCTCTCACCACAACACCTCTGGGATTCGGAACAAACCAGCTTGGAAGATATATTGAAAACTCAAAGTGATGCCCTTGTCGCACTGCCAAGTATAAAACAGGTTGCCCCGCAATAATTGGCGCTCTATTTTCCATACCGGAAGACAGGTTCACAACACCATTCATTTTGGCATAATGTGTGTATACAATTTCGTATTCCTCCGAGTCCAATAACTCCTCAAGTAGCCTTATCTCAGCATTGTTTTCTGCACGATAACGACTTGGCAAAGCAGTGTTCCGGTGGCGTAAATATATAATGCGGTCGAAAATCATGTCTCTATCGACATCAACATGGATATTAAACAAAGGCTCTTCTTCGCGCACAGAATCCCCGTCATCTACAAGAAACTGAATACGCCCGGTATGTTCGGCCCAATGAGTATAAAATGTTTCAGTATACCCAAGCGTAGATGAACCACGATGAAATATCGTGACATCATCTGTTGTGTCATTAGTAACAACAACCCCCGCAACATCGAGATTATATATAGTGTTAGAGAAAAAAGTCAGTACAAGCAAAATACCAACAATTACAAAAACCAACCTAACAATAATCCGTTTCCTGTTATCCATACGTACAACCATTCCTTTCGCACAATGCTCAGTCGCAAAACAACCATTTGCAAGGCATTGTCAAAATAATTTTCAATTATCAACTCTCAATTGTCAATTCACATCAACGTATTCCTGTAAGTGCAATTCCTTCTATCATATGCTCTTTCCAATACAGGAACATCAACAATGGTGGTAAAAGATAGAAGAATGATGCAGCATATATCAAATCCAGATTATGAACAGCCATGCCCGACAGATATACAGACAAGGGTTCTTGCGCTTGTGTAAGGAAGATAATCGCCTGTTCCACAATATTCCAGTTATTTACAAATGTCAAAATCACAAGTGCTGCCAATGCAGGTTTGAACATAGGCATTACAATTGCAAACACAATACGAATTTGCGAAGCACCGTCAAGTTGCGCTGCTTCAATATAGTCATGTGGCATACCTCGCAGATACTGTCGCATTATGAACACACCAAACGGGTTAAGTGCTGCAGGCAAAATAACAGAAGCACGAGTTCCTAACAATCCAAGCCAGTCAGCCATTATAAAGTTAGGCACAAGTGTAACTTGAAGCGGTAGTAGCATAATCACGATATACATGAAGTAGAGTTTTTCTTTATGGCGCATCCGACTCATCTCAAAAGCATATGCCGCCGGAGCTGATATAAGCACCTGTCCAAGTACTACAGGCAACGCGATTACAACGGAGTTCCAAAAACGGCTAAGATATGTAGGGTCATCGAAAAACAAACGGAGATACTGGCTAAATGTAACCCGGTCGGGGATTAATGTTAAACGCACAAAGTGAATACTGTCTGCCACATATTGCATATTACCGGCTTCTACTGTATGCGTAAATCGGTTTAGTATTTCAAAGCTGCTCATTAACGAGTTTGCAAATATAACAACAACGGGAATAAAAAACAATGTAGCAAGCAAAATTAGAATAGTATAAATTACAACAGAAAAAATACGGCGTTTAATCATAGTTCATCACCCGCCGTTGTACATAGAGCATGACAAGCACTATTGCCACAATGCCCAATGTTAGTATATACGCCGCTGCCACCATCCTCTGATAGTCAAGTGCTGCAAACTGGTTATTTAAGTAATGTTGTAACATGTAAAGGCTTGGATGGGGAAACGGTCCTGTCAGCAAAAATATTTCTCGAAATGCCTGAAAAGATTGAACAATACTAAGCAGTAATGTCATAAATGTTGTAGGCATCAAGTATACGAGTGTAATCATGAAAAACTGCCTGACCTTACCTGCACCACAGGTTGCCGCGTTATCATAGTAGTCTTTTGGAATCAAGTTCAGCCCCGCTAAAAATAGCACTATATTGAATCCGACGTTTTTCCAGAGGAAAATAATTACAATAAAGATAATGGAAAAATCTTGATTCAACCAATTGGTGGGTTCATTGTTTAATAGCCCATTCAGAAAACCATTTAACCCAAAAAGGCTTTGCCAAAAATGGACAACAGAGCCGGATGGTATTACGAGTGGCAACAGAAAGAATGCACCAAGTATGCCTTTTCCAATTCCGCTCATACGTCGCAGCATCATTGCGATTAATAATGCGAAAACCATATTAAGCGGAACTGACATAAGCATAAATACAATTGTATTTCGTATGGCAAGTTGAAATGCTGCATTACCCAATGTTGCAAAAAAGTGAAAGAGTCCAACAAAATTTCGCCCCACAGGATTGTCAACCACCATCATTTGTGCAGACAGCAAAAATGGCGCAATGAAGAACACTAACAACCCCAATAAACTGGGCAGAAGCATTAATGCAAACAGCATTTCTTTACGTGCTTGATACTTCAACCGAATCATTCTCTCGACCCTTTCGATATACGTTTTTACAATGCAAGTAACTTAAAAATTCGTGAGGCCAAATTCCCCTCCACTCACCGACTCATCTCCATAAGTACAAGGGTTACCTGGTTTTGTATATTCTGCGCGGCCTGTTCTGCCGATAATAGACCTGCGTAGAACAAGTACAAATTCTCTTCTATAATATCATCTATGATACGCGGATAAGTGCGCGTACTTCGCATTGGCATTTCGGAGAATACCATCATTCTCTCAAGCACACCTTCCATCGCCTCGTCGTAATCTCCCAAGAACCACGGAAAAGCCTCAACTCTTAAATTACTGTAATTATAATAAAAAAAGATTGACATAGGAAAGGAGACATTTGGCTCTAGTTGACTTCTACTTGCTGATTGTACAGACGCATACATGCCGAAACCGCTTCTAATATAATTCTCCGGTTGCATTGCGAATATTAAAAAATCCCACGCGATTGCTTTTTGTATGGGGGTTGCATTTGCATTTAAAACAAAATTGTCAACGGACTCAACAAGCAATTCTCCCCGGTCATTTGTAAGTGGTGTCATGCCGGAAAATCTGTGCAAATCCTCTTCAAAATCTAGCCAATAGTAGTACCATGAGTTGACATCAAAATGGAATAGATATCGTTCACTCTTAATTTGCTCTTCTGTTTGCCTGCGCATTTGTCGCCAATGTAGTAAACTCCCTGCACGCCAGTTATCCGAAAAACGAGGGCATGTAATGCTATCAGCGAAAGTGATTAGATTAATGAAATCATCATCGAAACTTATGCGCTCTGTTTCCATGTCAATAAATCGATCACTATAATGTCGCATTATACATGCTGATGAAAAATGTTCTTCCAAATAATATTGTGGATGAGACTCTAAAAAATCATAGCTTAATTGCATCAATTGCAATAAAGTAATGCCATCTGAATATATCGTAAAGGCTTCCAATAGACCGGGGATAGAACGGTTAGCTACGATAGGTTGATATTCGACGTATAATGGAAAGTGGTAAAAGCGGTCGTTAACCTCGAATGCGTGAAATACGTTCATAAACCAATCATCCTCAACAAAATCCGGGTCGGCATCCATTAGCAGATACCAGTCATAAAAGAAAGCCGCCTGTCTTGGGTCGAAAGGGTCTGCCAATATAGCCTCAATCAATGTCGGAGCAGAACCAGCCATAAGTTGAGTGGCGATTTCAAGTCGTACAGAATCCAAAACCCGCTCAACAAAAGGTCCAAACAAAACACCCTGTGTCAGAGTTTGGTAATAACTGTTTACAATAATTCTAACTCCGGGATTTGCATCCATGTACAAAATCGCAGCTCTGTTAATAACTTCAGGCCACGATGTAGCGACTGTAATAGTTTCACCATAAAACAACGACCTGTCAGGATTTACGATTTGTTCAATATATTCCGGGCTAAACATTTCAGAATTCGCACCAAAAGAGCAACCCACAATAGCGAAAGCTAGTGCGATTATGAGGAGTATTGATATAATGCGCATGTATTGTGAAGTTGTTGTTTTCATAATGGTTACCATAAAATATTGAGCCATTTTCGTACTATTTCATATTATAATATAGCATTATAATACCTTGGTCAATATACTTTTGCTCCGGGATTGCGAGGAATACAGCGACTTGGAACACAGGGTGACTGTTCTCTCGTGTTCAAGACAGGGGACAGCACGTCCAGAGTGCCAACAAACCCTGTCGTAGGGGACGCTGTCCACAGCGTCCCGCAATCCCTGGATAGCGCACAAAAGTGGTTAGACACAAAATGTGACCTAACCACCGACAGAGTAGAAAACCTAGTGATTACTAGACAAATCAGCAGAATTTATTTGACAATTGAATACAGTTTATGTTAGGATGCAAGCAGTCGAGTGGCTTCTTGTTGGGATGGTCGCTCCTCTATTTGGAATATGTTTGAAGAACGCCATGCCTTAACATTAGGGTGTGGCGTTACTTCGTTTTACGGAAGAATTCAACCACTAACTGCAAAAACTGAACATCGGATAGAAGCCAGAGAATAATCGCGATGATCTCTACAATTATCATGCTCCTCCTTTCCGAGAAGCACCCATCAGCCACCGACTGCTA
>WQWL01000049.1 GCA_009785345.1 Oscillospiraceae bacterium | reverse complement strand
TTGCCGCCATGCTACGCGGTAAAACCTTGAAAGGCCACAGGCATTACTGCGGTTTTTCCACGTAGCCTGGACAACAAAAATCCTGTGGCGATATTGTCCAGTTTATTTAGTAACAGACCCTAATATTTCAGTCGCAAACTAACTCATGGTAAGTACTGCTTTTTTGTAACGCATTGCAACCACCTTCTTTCTTCCTTTTATTCATTACTGTGATAAAATTTGTTGCTTTATATGGTGGGAAATTCTAGCACACTGCTCACACTATTGCAAGCTATTTGTTGAAATTTGCCGTAAAATTCATCGAAAACTGATTTAAAGCTGATAAAGCTGATTTGATGAGATTTTCTTTGTTTTTAGTTGTTGAATCTGTTATAATAATTGAAACAAAATTGCGAGGCACAACACCATAAGCGATTATTAATAGGAAGTTACTGATATAAGGAAAAAACAGGGAGGTGCTGCGCACAAAATATATGGAGAATCACAACTCCACAAAAAATGAGATCGCTTGACCTCGTTGTGCGACAACAACGAGGCTGAAAACGGAGAACCACAACTCCAGAATAAATTTGGTGCGAAATATGCTCGCTTCAAAGTCGCCATTGCAGTTGAAAGTGAGCTGCAAAGAATTTCAAAAATTTTACTATTATTTGGAGGGTTTCGAGATTGAAGAAATTAATGCGATTATCATTTAAAATCATTTGTCTTATGCTAGCGCTGGTAATGCTCATGTCTACATTTACAATCGCTTTAGCATCTACAAATGAAGCTACACCGGAAGGTGTTAGTGAACAACCTTATGTCGTATATAACGGCACTCGTCCTAGAGAGCTTCAAGCGTTACTAATGGAAAATAATGTCAGACTTACCACTCGCGGTCTTGGTATTTTTGACGAATTGACAATACCGGCAGGTAGAACCTTAATTGTTGATAACGATAGATTCGTTATTCACGGTGTTCTTAATGTAGAAGGTACAATCATTATTAACACAAATGGTCAGCTGCATGTTCAATATCACGCTGTAATCAATGTTCTGCCGGGTGGCCTGATTGAAAACAACGGGCGAATACAAAACAATACTCATGGCACAATTAATATTTATAGACCCGGCGACATCACAGTTGCACCAAGAGGCGGTGGAACTGTTAATATTATTTATGGTACTCTTGGTGAAGTTCATTTAATCACAGGCGATGTGATTGAAATTGAATTTGACGCAGCACATTTCAACGATCAACAAGCACAAGAAACGTTCACTATTCTGGTTGATGGGTATCCCGTAGACTGGACGTTCCTTTCATACTTCAACTTCGGTGTGTATGGCGAGCGTGGTGGTGTTGTTAACGTTCTTCTGGAAGAAGCACTTGATGCCGGTGAACCACGGGGAAGAAGACGTGAAATTGGAACATCAGAAGCTTGGCTAGCACAAACCGATCACGTGAGAGGTCCTCTCGCTGCTGAAAGAATAACTGTTGAAGCTGGCGTAGATACCGAAACGGCGCAGTGGATACCGTTCTACTCAGAAAGAAACCTGGGGCATATGTCCAGAGTTCTTACATATATTTCCGGTGAAGGTGGAAATAATGGGCGTGTAGGTGGTATGACAAACCAAGGTCAAGGTGTTGGTAACCATCAAACCCTTCCTGCCAATACACACGCTATGAATATCTTCGGACCGGATATGGAACCAAGATACAACGAAGAATTTATAGTAAGACAAGTTGGTGAAGGCTTGCACAGATTTTTCGGCAGAGGCGAGTTCCTTGCGTTGCCAATGGTTAGATCGGGCTTCAACACACTTATTGTAGGACCGGCTCAGTCGGTTTATGAAGCTCCTCAGTTCCGTGATCTTTATGTTCACGGTGTAACTGATGATACCTTCTCACGCCGAAGCATTAAAGCAACATCTGTAGCTGACAACTTCAATCCGACTTACGGTTATTTTGAAAGACCGTTTATAGTTGTTACTTCTGATGATGTTATGCGTCATGACAGCCCGGTGAATGTATACGGCGAAACAATATTCACAATCAATGCTGATGGTCAGCGTGTATACAGTGAAAACATCGACGAATCTCGTCGCGTATCAGCGCGTCCAAGATCCGACTTCTTCTATCTTGGTGAAGCGCTCTTTGACTTCTTTTGGGAAGTAGGCGCACGTCAAGGAAGCAGACAATTCCCACTTGGTCCTAACAATTATTGGGATGATTTCCGTTTCGACATACATATCGAAAGAGCTTTTGATAATGCGATTGCTCAAGGATTGTGGCCAAACACGATATTGACTGCAACACATGACCTTGACGGTAGAGAGTTTACAAGAGCAGAACGCATCAAGAATTTCTATATGTATGGTGCAATGGTATTTTGGGAGTTCATGCCGGAAAGCAGATACTTTGAATGGACCTCAATGCCAATTAACACTCGTGGTCTAATGTATTATTATGACTATGACTTATATTGGGCATTGAGCGGCTTGCACGGAAGAGAAGAGTTCTGGACAGGTGTTGGAACCGGACAACAAGCAAGTTCAATTGATGATACTTCCAAGTGGAGAACACCTTGGTTTAGAGATAATCAGCCTGATAATTTCGGTCTTCCTGCTTGCTTTGAAAATCACTTCAACGTAGGTACACCTTGTGCAGCCTGTGTTGCTGGCACTTGCGAAGAAGGTATCAGAGGCGAGCCTCATGCTCCTTTATACATAACAGATGTTGTTGTTTCTTCTCACAACCAAATAATGGTTTATTTCAATCGTGTTGTACACACAAGAGCAGCAGCGATCAATCCGAATAACTTCCAAATTTGGATAGGCGATACGCTGGTCCCTGCGAATATAGTTTCACAAACTGGTGGATATCACTGGAATAGTATCCGTTTGCAAACAAACACAGGAGCTGTTAACTGGGTTACAGGTACTGTGCCTAATCCGCAATGGCGTTTGGATAACGGCAGACCTTATGGAAGATTTTTCAACGGATTCACACAAGCTGACCTTGATGAACGTAGCATAGCAAATGGCGGTTGGATAGCAAATAACCAAGCACTCGGTAGATATCCACTTGCTTTTGGTGAGTTTGTTGATCTTGAAAGAGCGATAAATGAGTTTGGTGCAGGGATGAGACCTGAAGGCGTTTATGTAGTATATACTGGAGCTGCACCTCTCACTACTACCAACACTGTTCATGGTCCGAACATTCTCGGTGGTCCAATTCGTGACTGGGCAGGGAACGAATTGTCAAGACAAGGCGAACGAATTGCTGCAAGATTTGAACCTTGGCAAGCAGGAGCCTACAGAAGTGCACTTACAGGCCTCTACACATATCTTGACACAACTATAGGAACACATCCAAGACATCCATTTAGCCAAAAAGATGTTGCTATAACAGCTACATTGCAAATGGAAGCATTGTTCCAAAACGACACAGATATAACCCATGATCATCTCGCAAGTGCAATTCTAGGTTGGGATGGAACTCTAGATGCATATGGAAACAGAAACATGGTTAACGGTTTCCAAAACGCATTCCCGGATGGTCAGCTTTTTGAAACTCTGGTTGGCGGCACCGGACAAATGGGTAATAGTCAAACCCCTGCAGGTACAAGATGGTTCCACGACACATCAGTAAGATACGACAGACCGGGGCAAAGAATTGCAGACGGAGCAGTTAGAGCGAGCGGCGGTATGCATGTTGCTGCAGGTTCTGTACGCGGGCGTCACCCAGGTAGATTGCCGTTTATGAATCAAATGCACTCTGCAAATGTAGGTGACTTATATAGAATCGGCGGTTGGGGAGGAAACAACTTCCAAACTGAAGATATTCATGTAATGAGAGATTTCAATCTCGACAGATACAGAATTGAAAACCTTGTTCTCCATGAAGGCGGACATGGTATCGACAGCTTCCAACGTGGTCTGGGCTTCGGTCATGAGATGTATGCAGATATGACTTCAGCTCACTCCAGTGCAATAAATCCGGCGAATGGAAGAAGATGGTTCACAGTGGATAACGTGGCTGCGTACTTAGGACCAAGAAACGAGTATGTATCGACTGCTGCAAACTATTGGGCAGGTACTATGCGTGAATCATTCTCAGGCACTAACGACGGTGTATGGACACCCGTAAGTACTAGAGAAGAATTCTTCCGTTATGACCCATGGGGCTTTGAAGCATGGAGAAGACTTTCCTGGAACGGCGAGCTTGGTTTATGGTTTAATGATGAAAACGGCAATCCTCAAGTTGGTAATCCTGAATACAGGGTAATGCTTGAAGATTGGGAGCTTCTCAGAGATCAAAATCCTGAGTTTGCTCACTGGAGAAACTCAAGCTATCTAATGGCATGGGGATCATCTATAATGGAAGTTGCGCATCATAACCCATACACAGAAGCGCGTAATAATGCTGCAGTCGGTTCGCAAATCGACAATAGAATCAGATGGGTATCTTGGAATGTTCCGCATATTTGGGATGTATATCCTAACCGTGAACCGTCAAATCCGAATTTCCCGAATAACCGATTTGACTTTGCCGGAGCTGACTTCCAAGCGACAGGAATTGATATGCAACGTGGCGGCACACCTCATCATCCAATGCCTGCATTCGGAACTGTTCCTGTTGAGCAAATGACCCCACTACAAAATCAAACCCACCCATTCCACAGAACCGGTGGCGTACAGAGACCGGAAAGAACTCCTGAAATCGAAGCTCTCGCAGCTCCTGTGGCTGCAGATGTTGTTGAAGATTCAGTAAGAATTCCGTCCCGTCCAATCTTGGTTGAGTTTGAAATTGAAAACTTTGGCGACAATGAAATTACAAACAACAATGCTCAAACAAGTTTCGACCTGAAAATAAATGGACAATATACACACTTCTACTTCTGGAACTTTGAAGTACATGGAGAAGAAGCTGATGTTGAAGCAGAGGTCGATGCTGATGTTGAAGTAGAGACTCAAGTTGAAGCGGCGACAGCGACTACAGCTACTGTAACGCTTCGTTTGGATTGGCCACTAGAGCGTGATGCTGTTATCACCGTTATTCCAAGGGCAGAAGCTCCTTCTGAGCATGAGTTGACATACACGATGTATGCAGAAGATTGGAGAGAGTCCATAAATATCAGATTTTTCCTTGACGGTGAGCCGATTGAAGTTCCGCTTACAGGCATGGAACTCGTTGTTGACAGTGTTGTAGTTGGAAACATTAGAGACTACACAATAAATATTCCTGACTGGCAAATGGCAACCCATGCTGTATTTATATGCAAAGTTAGGCATAACTGGGAGAATTTGACCTTTACAGTTACAGCGCACGGTCAGACACTAACCTTTGAGTTAACAAATAATATGTTCATTCCACCGGAAGATGTGAATTTGTACGACTCTGAATATGAAGTGACCTACCCATAAGCTAGTCACAATCAAGCAAAGAGAGGCTGCCGCACACAAAACAGTGCGGCAGCCTCTTGTGCTGTTGATGAGATAATAATTGTCATTGCGTTGTTGGTCTGCTATAATGTACGATGCAATAGGATACTAACCACTGATAAAATTATGTGTAACACTAATCTATTTTTACATGAGGTATATATGCAAACATTAGGAATAAACATAGGCTCAACGAGTATTAAAATGGTTCTGGCAGAAGATGGAAAGACAATTTGGAGTGCTGCAAGTATTCATGAGGGAGATTTTGGAACTGTAGCAAGAAAACTTATAGATGAGGGGAACATTTCAGTCGGGACAAAGGTCCTTATTACTGGCAATGAAGGTCGCTCTATGTTCAATATTGCGGGAACATTGGAACCTCTCTGTGTCGAGGCAGCTATCAAAACGCTAGATATTGATGCCGATGCTGTCGTTAGCATGGGTGGTGAAGACCTCATAGTCTATTCCCTAGACAAAGGCAAAATTGTAAATAACTTCTCCGGAAATAAATGTGCATCAGGTACAGGAGAGTTCTTGAAACAACAGCTTGCAAGAATGGATATGAAGCTGGAAGATATTGATGACATACCCGATTCTGCCAAGGTTTACCCCATCTCAACACGTTGTTCTGTATTTATGAAAAGTGATTGCACCCATAAGCTCAACAAAAGAGAAGCGACCAATGATGATATAGTGTTGTCACTATCGAATGTAATGGCTGTTAAGGTAATCGACTTCCTAAAGCGCGCGCGAGTCACCTCCGGTAAGGTTGTTTTGACAGGTGGAATTACACATAATAAACATATTGTTAGATTCATAAAAGAAAAAGCACCGGAAATTGAATTTATCATCCCAGAGATGGCACCTGTTTTTGAAGCATTAGGTGCAGCAATGCTTGCCTCAGAATTTGGTAGCTCTTTGCCTGAATCAGATGAACTGACAAGAGAAAGTGAAGTGCAATTCCAAACATTAGGTAATTTGAAAGATTGGGAATCTAAGGTTCGTGTTTTTGAAAAGCCCGACGGCAAAGTTCGTGCTGATGGACGATATATTTTAGGTGTAGATGGCGGGTCAACTACCACAAAGGTATGTCTAGTGGATATGGAAACAGACGAAGTAGTGGCAAGCCACTATGGGAGAACACATGGTGACCCGGTAAAAGCGCTGAAAGAATGTTTGCGAATCATTCAGGACAAAACACTAGCTGATACGGGTAAAAAGGATATTGACATACGCCTTGTTTCTACAACAGGCTCCAGTCGAGAAATACTCGGTGTTTTCCTTGAAACAAGCGGTGTATATAATGAAATAATTGCTCATGCGATGGGAACAACATATTACGACCCGGAAGTTGAAACCATATTTGAAGTTGGTGGACAAGATGCAAAGTATGTCTTGTTGAAAAACTCTGTACCAATTGACTATGCAATGAACGAAGCGTGTTCAGCAGGAACAGGATCATTCCTTGAAGAAAGTGCTTCCGGCGATTTATCGATTCATAATGATAGAGATATTGGACCAATTGCGCTCAATGCAACAGCACCATTAAAGTTTGGTGAGCATTGTTCTGCATTTATAAATAGTGATATACGAAAAGCAATTCAACAAGGAGCAAGCCGTGAAGATATTACAGCAGGAATCGTGTGTTCGATAGCAGCGAACTACATAAATCGTGTTGTAGGTAATCGTACAATCGGCGGAAAAGTATTCTTACAAGGCGGAGTAGCAAAGAATCCTGCTGTTCCACCTGCATTTGCAATGCTACTTAATAAAGAAATATTAGTGCCGCCATCACCTGAGCTCATGGGTTGCTTCGGCGTTGCATTGCTCGCAAAACGTAAGCATGCTGATGGATTATTGGATGAGCTAAAAATAGATGTAGATGAAGTGCTTACTCGTGAAATAGGGTATGAGCGTATTTTCAAATGCGAATCCTGTGAAAACCTATGCCCGATTCAAGTGCTCAATCTTGGCGACCGCAAAATCATGTTCGGTGGTCGTTGTAACAAATTTGCAAATATGCGTAAAGTTGTAAAAGATGTACCGGTCTTTGACTATATTGAAAAACGTTCAAAACTATTGTTTGAAGATTGTGCAGCGCCTAGGGATAATGAGGGTGCGCACACTGTATCTGCAAATGCTAAAAAGCGAGACTATGTTGTCGGCATTCCAAGAGCGCTTTCAGTCCATACACTGTATCCATTATATTCATGGTTCTTCCATGAGCTTGGTATAAAAACCATTTTATCAACAGAAGTTCCCCACGAGGGAGTGGCGCGTGCTGAAGCTGCATACTGTTTCCCAGCAGAAATAGCACATGGTGCTGTGCAGGACTGCTTGGACAAAGGTGCAGATTATATACTTTTGCCACATTTCAGAGATATGCCTAGCTATGAAAGTGATGTTCACGCTAACTTCTGTCCGTTGACACAAAGTATGCCATATTATATAGAAAAAGCATTTCCGGATGTAGATAAAAACAAATGGCTTCCACTTGTTGTAAGTTTCAAATTCGGTAATGATAAAGCCCTTGAATTATTTACAGTAATGGGTGAGAAACTCGGTATATCAGCCGATGAAGTAAAAGCTGCATTTGAAAAAGCCAACGAAAAGCAGAACGCTTATTTTGCAGCAGCCAAAAAGCTCGGTGAAGAAGCCTTAGAAGAAGCACGCAAGGCAGATAGACCTGTCATTGCAATACTTGGAAGGGCATACAATGCATTTACACCTGAAGCAAATATGGGTATTCCAAAGAAATTTACAACTCGCGGATACTCTGTAATTCCCTTTGATATACTTCCTTTCGAAGACGAAGAGATTTTCTCGAATATGTATTGGTATTATGGACAGGAAGATGTTAAGTCAGCAAAACTGCTACAAAATGAAGATAATATCTACCTTACATACATAACAAACTTCTCGTGTGCACCGGACTCATTCATTCTTCACTACATAAAGTGGATTATGGGACAAAAACCATTTATGGTTCTTGAATTAGACACACATTCTGCAGATGCCGGTATCGATACAAGAGTCGAGGCATTTTTGGATGTCATTGATGGCTATAGAAATAAGAAAAGTGAACTTGAAGAAGAACGTTATGACAACGGATGGCGCTTTATTAGCGAAAAGAAATCAGACGGGTCATTTGACCTACGTGTTGACAATGTCAAAAGTGGTGAGAAAGTTCCAATTCCAAACAACAAACGTGTTAAATTGCTCCTTGCAAATATGGGAGATATTTCAACTGAGTATATTGGCGCAACGCTAAAGAGTCAAAAAATTAATGCAGAAGTTTTGCCTGTAGCGACGAGTAAAACCGTGATGGCAGCTCGTGCACATGCATCAGGCAAGGAATGTGTGCCGAGTCATTTAGTTTTGGGCTCAGCGCTAGAATTCATATGGAGTGATAAATATCGCAAAGATGAGCTCTATCTACTATTTGTTCCGATAACAACAGGACCATGCAGAACCGGGCAATACTATGTTTATTATGAGAACTTATTTAAGGATATGCGACTAGATAATGTCGTAGTGTTTACACTATCAGCAGATAACTCATATGGCGAACTTGGCTCAGGTTTTTCAAGAGAAATGTGGAAGGGCATTGTTCTTTCAGATTATTTAAAAGATATTCAAAACTCACTAAAAACTACTGCGGTTGATAGCAAATCAGCTATCGCAGAGTTTGAAAAATCATGGAGAAAGCTTACACATGTAGTTGAGCACAGACCAAAAGAACTCTGGAAAGAACTAAAATCACTGGCCACTGATGTTAAAAAGATACCGCTAAAGATGAAAGTGGTCGATTGTCCGAAAGTTATAATTGTCGGTGAGATTTATGTGCGACGTGATGACTTTGCTGTTGGCGAGTTAACCGATTTAATGAGTGAGCGGGGCATAGTTGTAAAAGTTGCAGGTGTTTCTGAATGGATACATTATCTGGACTTTGTCCGTGAGTATGACTTAACAAAAAGACTTAACCTTTTGAAGCCGGGCAAACGTGTCTTTTCACAACCATGGAAAGCATTGAAGAAACTTGGCTTGGAGAAATGGTGGAAACATTCAGTCGAGAAAAAAGTGCTTTCAATACTTGAACCAACAGGATTGATACCGGAGACTCCTCATGATATGGAGCTCATTATGAAGTATACTCGGGAGAATTTTGTGAATCTTGAGCTCAATTCAGAAATTGCGGTTTCTACCGGCTCGGCTGCAGCAGCAATGGAAGCAGGCTATTCAGGTGTTGTTAACATTGGTCCGTTTGCATGTTTGATTGGGCGAGTTATTGAGGGTATATACACACCTTGGGCTAGGGAACGCAACTATCCGGCGCTTTCTGTCGAGGTTGATGGCAACATACTGCCGCCTAATATAGTAAATAAGCTTAATATATTTATGGTGAATGTTTTACGCTTCAAAGGTAGCAATGACCTATCCGGATTAATCGATAGCGATTTACCCGATAAGTAGTAAATGTGAACAAAGCTTAACAGTTGAGCACTTGACGGTTGAGCATGTGTGTAGTAGAATGAAGATTGTAATAAATACAATGATTGGACATTAATTTTTATGCGAATATCCGCGATATTAATGCCGCTATTTGCCATTGTGGCAGGTATTGTCGGTTTCTTTTTTAGAAGATCTGAACACGTGAATGTTTTTGATGTGATAACCGGGCTTCCCGCCAGAGATGCAACAACAACATTTGGTTTGGTTGGATTCTCAGTTCTTATTCTTGTCCTTATTGCAATTTTTGCAATAAGAGCATCCACTAAGCATATGGCATTAGAGGGATTTGAAAATGCATTTGGAACAGATCCATTGGCTTATCCAATCATTTTCATTCTAATTGGCATGCTTTGGATTGCCGGTACATATCTACATTTTTACAACTTATTTAGCAATAGTGAAGTTACTGCAGTAGATATAGGGTTCGTGTTCTTTTCTTCATTATCAGCTATTTCAGTTACATTTTTTGCAATAGAGATGTATCAAGACTCTCGTAAAAACGCACCATATGCGTTGAGTGTTGTACCGACATTATTCTTGTGCTTTTGGCTAATTCTAGTATTTAGAGAAAATGCAACAAATCCGGTTCTAATAAGCTATTCTTATCAAAGTTTGGCTATCGTTGCATCAGCTTTAGGTTTCTACTTTACTGCCGGCTTTTTATATGGTAAACCTGCACCTGGTAGAGCAATATTCATGTATATCGCAGCAATTTATTTCTGTATTGTAACTCTGGCGGATGACCATTCATTTGGAATAACATTACTACTATACGCGATGATAGCGTCGAATGTCGTTTATGCGACGATGCTTATAAAAAACTTACAGAGAAAACACATTTTGTAATGATTTATATTGACAAACGTGACTTCAATGATTATAATCAATCTCACGTTTAAATATGCGCGAGTGCTGGAATTGGTAGACAGGCATGGTTGAGGGCCATGTGTCCTACGGGCGTGCGAGTTCAAGTCTCGCTTCGCGCACCAACGCATGATAATCCGAACCCCGTTCCGATAGGCTCTGGGCTCGGATTTGTCATATGGCTTAGGTAAAATAATCACAAAAAAGGGCGATGAGTGTAGGTTGCATACACTCACCGTCCTTTAATGATTGAACCGTCACAAACGTGACGGTATTACTTTTTCTTTCCCCTATAACGAGAAAATTTCAGGAAAAATTTGGGGTGACAGGACGAAATGAAAACTACCGTTGTGGTAGGTTAGAAAAAACTTTTCTCGCCTATGGAAATATGGTATAGTTAACACGACAAATTATATTATTAGAAGCATAAACAGTCTGTCGGCGTTCTGCTTCGCGTGTACGAATTAAATCGTGCATATTAACGTGCCTTTGCCTCATTATTTCCGTGTCAGAATGGCACATATTTCGTTGAATATGGTCACAACGATTATCATTAGAAGGTGGTACTCTAAATGAAAAGAATTATCGGAATCTTCCTCATACTTTGCCTCATGTTTCTTTCTGCGTGTGATAACAACGAGTTGCCCGAGTCGGAAATAGTGCAAGAACCGATTGCTACACCTCAAGCCCAGTCGGACGATTACGAGCCTGAGGAGCCGCCTTTGGGAGCCACGACTTCCGAGGAGTGCCCTTTGAAAACTATAACTGTCGAAGGAACGTTACCTTCCGGAGTTGACTTCGCCGATTTGGAACGCTTGGTAAACGAGTTTTACAGAGAAAACGAACAATCAATGGCGGGATTTTCTGTAGCTGTTTTTGTAGGCGATTATGTGGTGCTGGATAACTACTATGGTTTCATCGGTGGTGCTACACCTGATTTTGAAGCACGAAATTTTCCTGACGCCGTATTTGATTGGGGTTCGATTACAAAAACGCTGATTTGGGTCAGTGCGATGCAATTATATGAGCGAGGATTGTTGGATATGAATGCGGATATCCGCGAATATCTTCCGGAAGGCATTATTTCTCTGCATGAAGACAGCGACCCTGTCACAATGCTTCACCTGATGAATCACACTTCCGGATTGTCAATGAGCGATGATGCAAGCCATATCGTTCATACGATCATCGGAGGCAGGATGGACTTTGATGATCACATAATTGGACAAACAATGTGGACAGATGAAACTGCCGATGATTTCAACCTTGGAGCTATGCTCATGAGCCTGGAGCTGTCACAACCATGGTTTCGTACGGGAGAAGTTTGGCACTACAACAATATTGCCGCAGCATTAGCAGGTTATATTGTGGAAAACATTTCCGGTATGCCTTTTTACGAATATGTCAATACAAATATTTTTGAGCCGTTAGATATGACCCACACAGCTACCGCGCCCGGTTTATCAGATAATCAATTTGTAAGGGAGCAGTGGGAACGACAACAACTGAGATTTTCGCGTTTTTCCCTCGAGCCTACAACTATGACACTCATTGACGCTGTACTGGTAGAACCACGTTGGTTTGAGCACGCCTTCTCAACGTATCCTGCCTTTTGGCACAATTTCAGACTTGCTAAGATACGCGCAGGCACTTATGCCTGATGAAGATGGGAATTCACCGCTTTTTGAAAATTCAGAAACACTGGCGAAGATGTTCACAGTATCCTATGATCCATCGGAAACGAATTTAGAGAATCTAAGGATGCATCACGGATTTTTTGATCAAAGTGCTTTCTTCCCGATATTGACTGACCGCGTAATTCCTGCAATTGGACATGGTGGTAACACACCAGTCGGCAGTGCCATCATGATTATAGATATTGAAAACAATATAGGGCTGGTCTTCATGACAAATGTAGAATTCGAAGCGTTGTTTGCCTATGAGATGGTAAGGTTAGTTTTCGGAGGGTGATGTTATGCAAGAACGAAGCCTTTCACACTCCGCCCAAAGGTCGGCGATGTCCTCTTTATCCGGCAGTCGGCGAGTAGCCATAACACACTCGACACTTTTATGGTATGCAGACTACTTTAGGCGACTTTGTTTGGAGTATCAATATAGTTATATGTTTTTCTGTGTATCGGATTTAATTTTCTCTAGAGCTTCATCTAAAGACATACCGCTTTTAATTAGTTTTGCAATCAGCTCAGCACCTTGCAACTGCCCTTGTTCTCGAGCTTCTTCAGCGATTACTCTTTTTTCGACATCGGCATCATATTCCCAGTTCCAGCAGAAAGATTTGGTATTGTTATACTTAACAATTCGCTTCGTGGTCAAGTCACGACAACGAAGTTATTGGACTTGGTTCTTGGAAACAGCGTGGATTCAGTTATAATTGTTTACGAAAATCTACCGAATGCTGAAAGTGTAACTGGCACATTTGTTTCTTTGCGTCGTAATGTCGAAAATATTTTTTGGTACAGGAGGAACAACCTATTAAAATTAAAGTTTTTCTCGGTAGCCCCCGAAAGGGGAATACATATCATGCACGCAAAATATTTATGGATGAAGGAGAAAATAGATGAGCTGGGAGCATATTAAAATACCAAATGGCGAAACAAGCATATTTTGTAATGTACATATCAAGAGCAAAACAGCAATGAATATCATTGTCACACACACACCGATTGTGACAACTGTAGAAATGGAACAGGCGTATAAGCCGTTTGAAAAATATGACGTTAATGTATTTGCCTTTGATTTTTCAGGGACAGGGAAAAGCGATGGTAATCCTAAGGCATTTTCTCGAAAGTCATTTGTAACAGACTTAGATGTTCTTACAACCTATATTGAACGTAATTATTCTTTAAATATCCACTTGTATGGCAATACAGGCATCGGTGGAATGATTGCTCAGTACTATGCAACGACAAGTGAAAAAGTGATTAGTTTTGCGCAGTTTTCATGCATTAACTACAAAGATACTGCTGGCGGATTAAATGGATTTCCGTATTTTATTGCGAAGGCACTATGCCTTGTTTTGAAAATTCTTCCAGAGATAAAAATCTCGTTAAATCCGCCGAAGTATCAAGGATACAGACATGAAGAAGATAATGCTTTTTATGAAAACTTAGAGAAAAAATATCCTCATCTCTGGAAAACAAGTACAAAAGGAATGTTGCAAACATTACTAGAATTATTTGTTGCAAAAGATAGTGCGGTAAAAAATAGTGTTGCCATACCAACGCTTGTATTCAAGGTGCTGCATGACAGATATTTTGATCCGGAGTATTTTGATAAGTATTATCAATCATTGACATGTAAGAAAAAGATAATTGAAATCAATGGTGTCCATAACAGTTATTA
Organism: Oscillospiraceae bacterium; assembly: GCA_009785345.1. Classification (GTDB taxonomy): domain Bacteria; phylum Bacillota; class Clostridia; order Oscillospirales; family Oscillospiraceae; genus WRMH01. The sequence goes on along the minus strand of WQWL01000049.1, from coordinate 6,061 downwards.
CCTAGATAGCGAATTGTTTTGCAAACATGTATATGAATGGTTTATGGAACATTCTAGTTGAACACAACTTGCATAGCGCTGGGATTGAAAAGGGAGTTTCTATGATGACAAAACCGCTGTTACACAAATTATTTCTGCTTATCTGTGCTGTCATTGTTTTACACGGTACAGTGGTGTAAAGCAATCGCCGTGCAACCTCTTGCAACTCAAACATGGACAAATACGAATATATAGCCATTAGCATTGTGATATAATGACACAAAATGTAGCACCATGAGAGGGGATAGACAATGGAAGTACAAATAAGTCAACGACACAAAAAAACAGTGTGGCAAAGGATGCATGCATTTATTATTACACCGCTCAGTCATGCAATGAGACGGGGTTTGCTTGTTTGTTTGATTCTGGCATTTACCTTTGGAGGCGTGGGAATTTTTACTTTGCTTCGACACGATGGCGTTTTTACCGCTTTGGTAACTTTGTTTATAGTTGCACTTGCAGGGTTGGTTTTGACCATTATTTTGACACTTTTCTTTGTTGCCATAAAACGCTTATCCTAGCTATATATTTAATTCCACTACATTTCTTCGATTGTCATTTGGATTGTAATACCATGTGTGATAGGGGTTTGGCGCAATGCTAAAATGGATTTGAGTTAAATTTTAACACAGGACTACTCCATTTCGTCCCTTATTTCAAAGAGACCGGGCTTTGGGTTTTTGGGAGTGTAAACTAGTTCATACGGGAGCTGACTGAGAAATCGGTCGGGTTGAATATATTGTACAGCAAGTAATGTGTTAGGAGTGCTAATATAAGCGTGCCACACACGCTTAATCTTGGACACTTTATATGAACTAAAGATATCAATTTTCAGTATCTGCAGGCAAATCTGTTATTTCTATTTCCAGTGGAATCTTGTACTTTTTTGTTGAAGCAATTATAGTAAGCGTTATTGGTTGTTTAACTAATTTAGAGTAAGTTTTATAACCGAATTGAAGAACTAATAAACCTTCTTCAACTCCTCTTGCTGCAATTCTTTTGCCAGGATAAATTAAATCAAAATCATCAATATTTACTTCATCTCCGTTAAATTCAGAAACATAAATGTGTGAACACCCATATTTTATTGCTTCTTCCTCCATCTTCTTTAATGTAGTGCAGTAGTCAGATGCAAATGGGATGAAACTGACTTTTAATTGCTCGCTTTTATTATCTCGCATGAAACAGTTTTTTTGAAAGCTCATGTCATTAATGTAGATATTAGAAATTGTAATATCTTTGCTGCTATCGTTTGCAATGCTCAACTCAACAATTAAGTAAAACATACGGAGGGTATTTATTATTCCAGACTGCTTTGTCATAAAGCAAAGTCTGTTCAAGGATTGTGTTTTTGCAAAGATTTCTGAAGTGTATGTGTTCTGCGCAATGCTTATTATGAGATTTCAACTCTCTATATTGATCCACAAAACGTTTTAGTATTCTTTGATTCGTTTTACTCCATGTTTCAAAGTTTTTATCTGCATCTTCAAATGCTGAAATAACCTTTGCTTTTGACATGAATGATTCTAATGTGCGCTTTCTATAGTCTATTCCATTATGCCTCTTATTGCTCACAGCGGATGTATCTTCAAGCAAAATTGATGCTTTAAATTGCATATCAAAGTCAAATTTTCTTAATACATTGAGTATTTCAATGCTATTATTTGCATCTTTCAATTTACTGATAGCACCGCTATAAAGCACATCTACAACGCAAGCAATTTTGTTCTCATCTTTGCTTTCGCCATTAGCACTGATATAAGGGGTAGGATTTACATATGTTTATTGATTAGCTGATTTATTTTTGTTGAATAATCTCTTGAATATAATAAGTTACCTCCCTGTATTGGTAATTTAAACTCTTTTCATCCACGCAATTGCAGCTTCGTGTATTTCACTAATGCTTTGTTCTTCCCATAGCTTGCGCTGCCACTCGGTGTAATCGAAAGTATCACGCTTTACTATGTTAATAAAGCGCCCCGTGTCAACGATATCAAGCGCAGATATCAGCACATTCATTGCTTTTATTTGCAATGTATTATCAGTATCCATAGAATCTTATTATCCTTATACATTGTATGAGCCATTTTTATGCAAACAACTCAGGCTCGTTTTCGATCAAATCATTTACAAGATATTTATAATCCAAATACTCAAGACCATATTCACCACTGCTAATCTGCTGGCAAAGTTTGCTATTATAGTATTTCTCCATAGCAAGGCGGTTATCTATACCTCTTATCTCTGCTAATCTTTTAATAATATCTTCTTCGAGAAACGCAATGTAAATTTCTCGAAGTTCTTTTTTATCAACAGCCATGACTATTGTACCTCATATGATTTATCAAACTTCAAATCATTGTCAATCAACATTTGGTTGATTAGGCAAATCTGATGACTTGTCTTATAATATCTGATTTCATCCAATGCTCTATCTTTATCCCAAATGCCACGGACGTACATTTCAACTGTAGCAAAAACATCATCATTAGCAACGCTTCCGCTTACATAATCATACTTCTTGTAATCATCATTTCCTTTGCGGCATTGTGCAACAAAATCCAACCATTTAACATCTTCATTTGCAAAAATCAATCCGTTGTATTTTGATAAATCATCAGATAAATCATATACATTATTGATTGGTTTTGAGTTTAGTCGGACAGCCTTTCGCTTTGCCCAATTTTCAGCTTGCACTTTATCAGCAGTAACGTAAAACCCAATACCAAAATCCAAATACCTTTTTGAGTGGTTGGCATACGGTTTATCAACAACAAGCGTAGAGCCATGATAAACAATCATATCGCAAAACCTCTGTCATGAAGGAGTCCAGTAATATCTTCAACAAGATATTCTCGCCCTAATGTATGTAACGAGTCATAGCACCCAATGATGTAATCATCTAATACACCGGACTCTGCAAGATAATTGAATACCACAGAAGGCGGTTTTTCTAATGAGTTTGAAATTTGGTTAATAATAAAAACGCTAAACTTTAATTGCTCATTAGTACAAGTCATGCTTCTAACTCCTTTTCCTCTCGGGTCATTGTAATAAAATTGTCTACAGTTAAGTTACTATCTGTTGCAATCCCAAGAAGTGGGCAATCGTCTGTGTCTGTTATAAATTCAAGTTGAGCGCCACCATCTATCTTTACTAGACGCACTTTTTCAGTCTTTATCATGCTACGCACTGGTTCTGGAAACTCACTTCTGTATAATACAAGTTCTTCCATTGAAATATATCAACTCCTGTTTAGTGCTAATTTATTTCGAGCAAAACTAACCCGAAGTCGTCTTGTTCTCGTTGCTGATGTGTGACGAACTTCGGGACATTTTGTCCCGAGGTTGGCTGAGCATCAGCTTGTCAAAAAGTGAGTTATATTTGCATTGCATAATTCGCTTTTTGTGGGTGGAGTGAACAATATGCCGATGATAGGCGGATTGTTCGCTGTAGCCCATATGGACGAACAAAAGGCGGCGCAAGTCATGCGGTGGCTTCTTGTTCGGACGTATCGACGCTACTGCGTCGATGCCTGCGGCAGCTACCCACGTTCTCATTTTTTGTACACACTTTATATAATGAATATACCACAAAAGGGTCGCATCAGCAATAACTTTTCAGCTTCTTCGCTTGCCTTGTCGTCGCCCCTGTTTATACACCTTAGAGTTTCGCAATGCTTTCATTAAAATGGTTGTTTCCTCATCAGTTAATCCGTTTAGATTTAATCCGATTTGTTTTGCGAAAAACCCCATTTTCCAACGTGCTTTTTCTTCTTGCTCTTGTTGTGCCGGATAGTCTTTTATCGTGATTGCCATTTCCTTTATTATTTCTGTTTGCTCATCGGGTAGAGCATCTTTTTTGTGAGCATCAAAAAGACTTTTCATAAGAGCATTGAATCTTTCTGAAATCCTATAACGTAAATATGCATCCTCATCAACTACTGACTCCTGTAGTAAAGCTATAATCTCATCATTATCAGCGACTTCATGTTTTTCTTTTATTGCATTTTCTGCAACCTTATACATAGCGTTCATGGTATTCATTTGAGGTAAAACTTTTCTATCTACATATACCTCGATTGCTCGAAGTAAACTAGGGAAGTCAGGATGAGATATAAGCTCGCTCATAAGGCGGTTATTGAATTTTTCTCCAGTAAGCATTTCAATTGCAGAGTCGGACAGACGGAGTGTATCAACATCTATATGCCTATGTTGGCGGTTATGAGTAAGTCCGAATAGATAATCTGTAGATACATTATAACATTTTGCAAGTGCAGTTATATCTTGATAACCAATACGAATATCATCTTGCCCCTCTGCTCGTTGTAATGTTGACAAAGGAATACCGGTTTCTCCTGCTAAGTCGGAAAGCGTCATTTTCTTTTCATCACGCAGGTCGCGTAGTTTCTATTGTAGTGTTAGTTCTGTTTTCATTGCAGTTATACCTCACGTTTTTGTCATCATTTTTCTATGTAGATATGGGCATCGTCATAAAATTATTGTTTACGAGTATCAATTGCTCAACGCTTGGTTTTTCGCGAAAAGATTCAATGCTCATTTTCAATACATCAACTTGACTAGCGTTGTAATTCAAGCCAAGCAAAATGTCTTCCAAGCACCCATCAATATCAACATATAGATGCTCTGACGATGAATTTCGTACTATTATCCTGTATTCATTTTCATCGCCCCAATCTGGATCTTTGGTGAAGTAGTATTTATTGGCGTATGTTTCAATACGCTTTTCCACTATTTCTTCTAAGGTATTTCTCTTGGGTCATTAGTTTTATAGCATGGTGATAGTCTAAGCTTTTTTTGAGGTAATATAAAAAGCAAAGCTGATGAGCTATTTGTGTAATGATATAAATACTTATTGTCAAATGGTTTTGTAAAGTCATGCAACATATTTCTAACCTCAGCATATTATTTTATAAGCAATCTTGAATTGAATTATACCACACTCACCGTCATTTTCATATTTGGGAAATGGTGGTATTTATATGCGAAAACCTGATTTTGAGACATACGGAACAAGGCATCTGTTTATTGCTATTATGTACATAGAAGCTCAGAAAAGGAGGGTTTTATCATCGCAAAAGTACACAGATGCGTGGTTCGGAATCAAGCATATCGCTGGGGTGAGTTTAATATTAGGGAAAGGCATAATGAGCGTAAAAACGTCAGCTACGGTAATGGAGACATATTGCCGGAGCGGTTTGCATTCAACGTGCATTTCAAATCTTGCACCGGGGCTTATGAACAGGAGTTTAATCGAATGGTGGACGATGGGACTATCAGTCTGCGTGGATTAAAAGCTGATGCTAAAGTGTTTGACGAACTAGTATTTGATGTAAACACGGCATACTTTGAGAATAACGGTGGTTATGATTATGCAAAAGAGTTTTTTGAGGAAGCGTATAAATTAGCTATCAAAGAAGCAGGAGGAGAGGAGTATATTTTATCGGCTGTACTTCATGCAGACGAGCGTAATAAGGCATTGTCAGAACAGTTTGAATATGATGTGTTCCACTACCATCTCCATGTGGTTTATGTGCCTGTTGTTGATAAGGAAGTTTATTTTAAGAAAAATAATAAAAACCCTGAACTGGCAGGGAAACTGAAAGAAGTCATAAAACAGGTCAGTCATTCCAAAAAATGGCCGCGCTTTAGAGATGATAACGGTCGCTGGGTCAATAGCTATTCACTTCTCCAAGATAGATTTTTTGAGCATAGCAGCACTGCCGAGCATTTTGCATCGGACGGAGGTACGGACTTAACAACAATTTCATTCGGTGATACATACGATTTTTGGAAAAAAGCGAAGGACGAAGGTCGTTATGAAGATGAAAAGCATGGATGAGCGTGATGGAACCTGGAGATGCGATGAAGCAATACTCTGGGGATTGCGAAAAAGTAAGCGGTTTGTTTTTTGCCGGACATCGCTTAGTGCCGCCGGGTGGGCTACTCTCAGCTGCGGCAAGCGGCCGCAAGGTTGCGCAGATGGTCTGTAAGCACTTTGA
>WQWL01000048.1 GCA_009785345.1 Oscillospiraceae bacterium | reverse complement strand
GACCATGTTGGTATTGTTGAGCGTATTGAAAATGGCTATGTTTATACAATTGAGGGTAATTCCAGCGATTCCGTAAGACAGAGGAGTTATCTGCTCAATAGCAATAGGGTTTTTGGGTATGGGGTTGTCGCAGGGTGATTGTTATCTAGATAATACTACAACTAAGTTCAGTGTTATGACCGGTTAAGTGGTCCATTTTCAACCGGTCATAACACCGGGCGCACGAAAAAGCTCCGAGTGTCGCAAAGTACACTTGGAGTGGGAAGTCAACCAAACTTTGATAAAAGTGCACAGCTCCAAATGTTCACACGGCAAGTCGTGATATAATTGACAGCTGTGCATTTTGGATTGAATTAGTTGCGGGTGATTAGGTTGTAGGAGTCTTTGAACGGATATATTGTTTTGAGACACGGTGAATACCGCATCCTTTCTTGCTCGCACTTTGCAAAGTTCGTAAATACACTAACTTTTCTACACAAGTCAACGATGACTATATATAGAGCTATATGTTGTTAAATTTTAGGGCAACTGTGGTTTTTGCTTAAATAACTATAATTTCGGAAGATGCTCCTCAATGAATAGTGAGAAAAGAAAGGCGGGATTTCAATGTCACATAACATACGCGACACACTGTCAATCAACCCAATATTTGCACGACCCGGTGAGGCAGACTTGATAATTGATAGATACAGTCTTCCTAAGGAGTCCATGTTATCGGAGACCGCTTATCAAATTGTACATGATGAATCTATGTTAGACGGCAATGCTCGTTTGAATTTGGCAACATTTGTATCTACTTGGATGGACGAACGTGCAGATAAGCTCTACGCTGAAGCCTATGACAAAAACGCTATCGACAAAGACGAATACCCCCAGACCGCAGCGATTGAAAATTACTGTTGGCGCATTTTGGCCGATCTATGGAATGCTCCAAATCCGGCAAATTCTATTGGCTGCTCTACTACAGGCTCATCAGAAGCATGTATGTTGGGAGGACTTGCTCTCAAACGTCGCTGGCAAGAGCTGCGGCAGAAAGAGGGGAAATCTATAAACAAACCAAATCTTATTATGAGTAGTGCTGTTCAAGTTTGTTGGGAAAAGTTTTGCAACTATTTTGACGTAGAGCCTCGCTATATACCCATCAGTTTGGAACACAAAGTGCTAGATGGTCACGAATTGGCAAAATATGTGGATGAAAATACTATCGGTGTGGTAGCAATTCTCGGAGTTACCTATACCGGTATGTATGAACCTGTCGAGAAAATTTCAAAAGCTTTAGACGAGATACAAAAGGAAACCGGTTTTGACATAATGATTCATGTAGACGGTGCCTCCGGTGCGATGATTGCTCCATTCATGCAACCAAACCTTGTCTGGGATTTTAGACTTCCACGAGTAGCTTCAATCAATACATCAGGTCATAAGTATGGACTCGTCTATCCGGGGCTTGGTTGGATAGTATGGAGAGATACTTCTTTGCTCCCGGAAAGTCTAATTTTCAAAGTAAGCTATCTTGGTGGAGAGATGCCCACCTTTGCGCTCAATTTCTCTCGTCCGGGTGCACAGATACTCTTGCAATATTGGGCGTTTTTGCGCTATGGGTATAATGGTTACAAAGCTGTACAAGGTGAAACAATGAAGGTTGCTCAGCATCTTGCTAAAGAAATTGAGAAAATAGGCGTTTTTACGCTCTGGAATGATGCATCGGATATTCCGGTTTTTGCGTGGATGTTAAACCCAGACCCCGATCGTAGTTGGACTTTATACGATTTGTCCGACCGCCTGCGTATGGAAGGTTGGCAAGTTCCTGCCTATCCAATGCCCGAAGGTTTAACAAACATTACTGTTCAACGTGTCGTTGTACGCAACGGCCTTAGCATGGATTTAGCCGGGCGACTCATCGACGATATCCGTGCACAAGTGATACATCTAGACACAATCAATTCCAAAGCATTCAGTGAACCGACTGCAGTCTTTCATCACTAATGTACAGGTGATAGACTTAAACATTGAATTTGCACTTTAACGGATATTAATCACTATCGATATGTTTGTGAAAGGAAGTGTTTGTAATGACAGAAAAGAATAATCAGAAAAACACAATATCGGTATTCCAAATGGCCATGATGACCACGATTGCTGTCGCATCTTTACGTGGCTTGCCGGCTATGGCAATTATGGGATGGTCATCCATTATTATGTACATTGTTCCGGCAGTTTTATTTCTCGTACCTACGGCTCTAATCGGAGCAGAGTTGGGGACAACCTACAAAGGTGGCGTCTATGTTTGGGTTAGGGAGGCGTTCGGAAATCGATTTGGATTTGTGGCTGTTTGGCTCCAATGGATTCAAAATGTTGTTTGGTTTCCTATACAACTTGCATTTGTGGCTGCTGCCATTGCGTTTACAGTCGGACAAGGCGATTTATCAAATTCCGGTCTTTATATAGGTATCGTTGTCATTGCAGTCTATTGGTTAGCGACCTTGCTTGCCTTGCTGGGTGGAAACTTATTTGCAAAAGTGGGCTCAATTGGCGGTTTGGTGGGTACACTGATTCCTGCCGGTATTTTAATTGCGTTAGGAGCGATTTGGCTTGGAACCTCTCAACCAATAGCTTCATCATTTATACAGAGTACATTTATACCTCCAATTGCAGGTGTTGCTTCTCTCGTTTTATTGATTAGTAATGTTCTTTCCTATGCAGGCATGGAGATGAATGCTGTTCACGCAGGTGATATGAAAGATCCCGGTCGTGGATTTACAAAAGCGATGTTAATAGCATTTGCATTGATTCTAGGTATATTTATTTTACCCACTCTAGCCATTGCCATTGCTGTGCCTGCAAAACAGCTCGGCATGGCCAACGGAATTATGGTGGCTTTCCAGACATTCTTTAACACATGGAACATTAGCTGGATGACAAATGTAATTGCCGGAGCTATTGCTTTTGGTGCTTTAGCTTCTATTGTTACATGGGTAATGGGTCCTTCTCGCGGTGTTATGAATGCGGCTAGAACAGGACTGTTGCCGCTATTATTACAAAAGCAAAACAAGCGTGGTGTACAAATCGGCATCCTCATTCCACAGGCTTTGATTGTTACTTTGTTAGCTCTCATTTATGTACTGGTTCCAAACGTGTCAGATGTGTTCATGGCACTGATTGGCATGGCTGCGGCTTTATACGTAGTGATGTATATCATGATGTTTGCTGCTGCTATGGTACTGCGCAGAAAAGAACCGGATGTAAAACGCGGATATAAGGTTCCGGTACTGGGATTCATCGCCAGCGTTGGGTTGATTGCGTGTGTACTGGCGTTTATAATGAGTTTCTTCCCTGCTAGTGGGGAAAGTGCATTTCCGCAGACAGTCTACCCTCTCGTGGTGGCAGGTGTTGTTCTCGTACTAGGGATTCCACCATTTATTCTATATGCTTGTCGCAAACCAAAGTGGGATGTTCGTTCTGCTGAAGAAAAGGAAAAATCATCGAAACATGATTAAGATGTTGCAAAATAATATGTAAAACAATAGTTTTGTGCCCCTCGCAAGTTTACGCGAGGGGCATTTTGAGTTTTATGTTGCTATTTCAATTTTGGCGATATTCTTCTAATCCTTATTTTACTTACCATCAAGACGGACAATATAAGCATGAATAATGCTGAAACTATAATGAATATATTTTGATGTATCTGAATATCCAAAATAACATAAGCCACACAAAGCAGCGTTAACGCAACACCGGCAACCGGGATTGGCAAACCAACAAAATGCTTACTAAAGTCATTTGTGTTGAATCTTGCAAGGCGAAAAGCCCCTGCTATTATGAAAAAGAAGGAAGCGATTATAGTCGGTGCTGATAACTCATATGCAACCACATAGTTAAGCAAGCAGATTGGAAGTACACCAAATGAAATGATGTCCGAAAAAGAGTCAAGTTGCTTGCCAAAGACTGTAACTGCATTAAGTTTACGTGCAAAATACCCATCGAAAAAGTCGAGTGCAGCGCTAAAAACAATCAGTCCGGTAACAATAAATTCCTTGTTAGGCAAACTACTATTTATTAGTATGATGATTGCAGTTAGACCTGAAAGCATATTTGCAATAGTCAGAATATTTGGAGTTTGCTTAATATGTTTCTCTATGCGCATAATTCTTTGCCCCTCTCTCGTCAAAATTATCCTCACCATTTACGCCATACGTTTCATTAACTGCAAGTATTTTTATAGACCTTATGTTTTTGAACGACTTTGAAAAAGCCAACAAATATTAAACTAAATAACATGACTAACCAAAATGTTGTAAAGCGGAACAATGCAGTCACTACTAATGCATTACTTTGTATCGCTCCAAGAGTTACCAGCAGGGTGACCATTGTTGCTTCATAGCCGCCTAATCCACCTGGAAAAATAGGAATCATTGCTATTATATATGCAGAGAATGTTATTGCTGTAATATAAATAAAGTTAATATCCGGCATTATCGTAATAGTTAGTATATACATTTTAAACGGATATAGCAGCCAAAGGAAGATGGATAGTAAAGCAAGCAAAATGCATACTTTAGGGTTAGATCGCAGAGTTTTCATCTGTTGACGCATAACGAAAATAAAGCCTTTTATTTTACTTTTGAAAATATAAATGATTGCAACAGCAACAAGTATCAACACAGTAATAATCAATACAGTCAGCCAAAGATAAGGCATGCTTTCTGCGACGAAGAATAAAGAAACCATGTATAAAAACAAAAAAGCTCCCATACTAAATATCTTTTGCATTGCAACAACAGCAGCAGCACACTCTTTACTACAATCTGCAAAACGACTAATTTGTACAGCACGAGTTGCCTCACCGCCGAATTTAACACCCGGAGTGATGCCGTCTACAACTGATCCTTGACAGTTAATATAAAGCATTTTGCGAAAAGAGATATTTATATTACTTAGTTTCGTAGTTTGGTGCCATTGAATATTTAGTAGTAGTTGTGAGATAAGTTGCAAGCCTATAAGGAGTACTATTGACAACACATGTATTTTTTGTACGCTATATACCAGATGCTGAAAGTTAAATCTTGATAGTACAAAAATTAACAAAATTAGTAAAACTGCATACCATATCTTCTTTATTATGCTGCCACGCACTTTTTATTCTCCTGCAAATTTTCTGTTATTTTATACTTCTCTATAATAACAGTATTTTCGTTTTTTATATATAGATATGTGTTTCCAATATTCGAGGTTTTACTGTGGCTTATGTGTTGGCAACATGTTAATAGAATTTCTGCCAATTTGCAATACATTCTACTTAAACATTCCTTTGGTCTGCGAATAAGGAGCTTTGTTCCCGGCGATACCTTCTTTTCAATTTCTTTGAATACATGTTCTATAGGTGTAACTTGCAGGGCAAAGTGAATGACCGTATAATCACAAAGGGAAAGCTCGGAACAACCACCATCTTGCAGCTTCAAGTTTACATAATCTGCTATCCCTAAACGGCTTACGACTTCTCCGGCTTTGATAATGCAATCAGAATTATTGTCAATTACTGTTACACGCGCACCGGAAGCCTGATTTAATAGTATTGCGCTAAATGGACAAAAGCCGCCACCAATGAATAGCACATGGTCATCCTCAGTTATATTCGCTAAATCAATTTCCTTTTGCACTACATCTCGATAATAACGAGAAGCTATATTATAAATAAAATTTGTTTTTGTAGCCAAGTATTCAATTTTTTGTGTGAATTTAGTTATTTGTTTTGGCATTTTAATGACCATGCTTTCATTAATTCTTTGGCACAAAACGACCATGAGAAGGAATGGTCATTTCGTGCATCAATTGCGATTCCACAGATCGCAATTGGCACATTCTCTCGTTAGTTTGAATTCTTTCAAACTACAAACTCTTGTTACATTTATGTCAACTGTAAAAACAACTGTCCAATTTGATTAATCAAACCACCAATAAATAGAGCAGCAATAATAGTTGAAACAGTTATAATCGCAGCAATTTTCAACTTAAACTCCTTAGTCAAAATAGCAAATACTGAAATACAGGGTATGTACATCAATGCGACAGCTCCACCTACGAAGGCTTGCAACGCTGTTAAGTCTAAAGCAATGAGTGGAGCAACAGACATTTCTCGACGGACAATGCCTAAAATCAGAGCTGTGACAGCCTCAGCGGGCATCCCTAACCATCTGCTCACAAGGGGCTCCGCAAATCGTGCAATTGCATTTAGTGCGCCTGTTTCTGCCAGTAATGCTGCTAACACCACTGCTGCAAGCATTGGGACTTCTGCATCTTTCAAAAAATGCTTCATGCGAGTAAGCAATTTTCTTCCATAAGCTTTTGGCTCAGGCATTAATAGGTTAGGAACTTCTATTATCAGAGGTTCAACTTTTCCTTTTGTTAATTTCCCGGCAATCAAAGATACAGAAATAAATAGAACTAGCCCAAACAAAACCATCGCAGGCATCATCCACCAATCATATGCAGAAAATAATGCAATCAAGGCACCGGTTTGAGAAATACAAGGAATGGCGAAACATATAGCAGCTGTGACAATTAATCGCTCTTTCCGTGATGTCGCAGCACGAGTGCCAATGATTGCCGGCACAGCACAGCCAAAGCCCATAACTGTATAGATAAGACTACCACCTTGTATGCCTAGTTTTCGCATTACATTATCGAAAAGAACGCTCACTCTCGGCAAATATCCTGAATCCTCGAGAAAAGAAAATGCAATATAAAAACACAGTACATAAGGGAATATTAAGGCTAGTATCCACTCAAAGCTAATTACAAAGACGCCAAATTCACCAATTAATATATTGAGGAATATACCCTCAGGAATAAACAATGCGAACAACCAACGGAAAAATGGAACTATTATCTCATTAACTAATGGTAACAGCCCGGCTCGCAATCCACGTCCACCGAACACAACAACACCTATCAGCATAGCCATAGATAATAGAGCAATAGGTATACCCGGCATTGGTTTTACCATAGCATCTCCCAGTCTATCTATAAAACTTGGGGATGATGTTTCTTGCTTGCTTACACGCTGTCGTATTTCTCTTGCCATTGACCATATGTCAGCTTGACTTTCAAGGCGCTTAGATGGGCATTGGGAGCATTTGCCACATGATTGCTTACATTTGGTTGCAGTATTTGCATTTATGCTTATATTATTTGCCGCTGAACCGTCTGAAGTGACTTTAGATTCTTCATTTAATACTATATTCAGCTCCTGTATAAGTTCGTCAATTCCTTGCTTCTTAACAGCTATGGTTGGGATAACGGGTGCACCAAGATCTTGTGCCAACAATCTATCATTTATAATGGTTCCTCTACGTTCAGCAACATCGAGCAGGTTCAGCGTATATACTGTTGGAATATCATACTTCTGTAACTCTAGTGCTAAATATAGATTACGTTCCAAGTTAGAGGCATCGAGAACACATATAATGGCTTTAGCTCCACTTTTCAGAAAGTGAACAGCGATAGATTCGGCATCAGAAGTTGGTGTTAATGAATATGTGCCGGGAACATCGATTAACGTGTATTCCTTTCCACCAACCGGCAAATGTCCTTCCATATAGCTGACAGTGGTGCCGACATAGTTTGAGCTTATAGCATGGATGCCCGTAAGTTCAGTAAAAAAAACACTTTTTCCAACATTCGGGTTACCAATTAGAAGTATCCTATCTCGTGGATTAATTTCATGTGATATACTCATAATTCATCAACCTCCACAATATTTTGTAGCTCTGATTTATCTGAACCTTTAATTTCACTAAACACTTCAATCTGCTTGGCTATGTCCTTACCAATAGCGACTGAATATGTATTTTCGACATGAATCAACACCGGACCACCGAGAGGGTAGCGTGTTTTTACTGTCAGTCTGGTTCCCGCATGAATGCCAAGGCTTTCGAGTAATACAATATTCGGCACAGAGCTGACCTGAAGTTCATCTCCTTTGCGTGCCTCATATAACTTCGTTGTACAAATATTAGCCATAATGAAAACCTCCTGAAAATCTAATGACCTCGTCTGCTATACAAATGATTTAATATAGATCATTTAACGTTACCAAATCTAAGAGCACAAAATTTTGAGTAATTGGATTTTGAAACATGCGGTTAGCTACGACTAACGACTTCTAGGTTAGCACAAACTAACCCGAAAGTCAAGACGCAATTTCTGTTATGTTTGCCACAATATTTTACGCATGCTCTTTTTTTCTTTAAGCATCTTTAAGCATTAACCAGGAGCTTTGCTCAGTGGAATATGTATGTTACAATATAGGTAATTGTGAATGTAAAAATAAAATAAAAACACGGAGGATTGTCATAGTCATAAGGGTTTTTGTAAATCACTAAAAACTTGACACCGTCCACGGGATTGCAATTGTTGAAATTATTTGCGAAATACTGTATAATCCGCAATGTAGACAATTTTATTTAAATGCACAAAGCAGTTGTAAGCAATGGCAGGAGAACGATTTTTTTGTTATATATATCACAAGCAAATAAATATCGAAAGCGTAAGACAGTAGATTTGCTTATACTGATACTTCTATTGTGCTTGATATCTGTTTCTCTTTTGTCATCAGTATTTATATCAGTTTATGCAGACCATGATTGCATCGGGCATGGCTGTCACATTTGTGTAATGATTGATAACGCAAAAAGTATAATAGAACAACTAATCAGACTGACTACATTTATTATTGTGGCTTGTCTGTTTGTGCTTGCAATCCCTGTTCTTACTGGTTCTTTTGTCATTAGCGTAATCTTTGAAACACCTATTAAAGCAAAGGTTAAATTGAATAGTTAAATAATATTAAGGTAATGCCATAATAAATCAAGGGAGCAGTATACTTGCTCCTATGTGTGTCATTTCCTTATATTTTTATGCAGAAAAATATCTATGAGCTGTTGTCAATCAATTATTTTGCCACAAGCTTCCAGGCAAATTTTGTGAAAGAGGAAAACATTGAAAACGTCTAAAAAAATTTTTATAGCTTTTATACTCATTAGCCTTGCTGTTATCGGAACTGTTTTTGTTATCCAACGCTATTATCCAGTACGACACATCGAAATCATTCACAGATATGCAGAGGAATTTGATCTTGAGCCTGAGCTCATTTTCGCTGTAATCCATGCAGAAAGCAGATTTAATGATAATGCTGTTTCAAGGGTCGGAGCGAGTGGTCTAATGCAGATAATGGAAGAAACCGCGTACTGGATAGCTCCAATGGCAGGTCTTTACGATTTTAACTACAATCAAATATTTGATCCTGAAATTAACGTACGGTTAGGTAGTTTTTATTTAAGTATGTTGATAAGGCGATATGGAGATATTGAAGTCGCTCTTAGTGCATACAATGCGGGAAGCGGCAATGTAGAAAGATGGTTAAACAATCCGGATTATAGTCTAGACGGCGAAACACTTGACCATATACCATTTCCTGAAACAAAAAACTATGTAATACGTGTTGCTAATAATCAAAGAATATATACGGTGATATTAAGATTCATAAATATTTTTCGGAGGACAGAATGAGAAAAAACATATTGATAGCGCTTAGTGTAATTATATTATTTTTAGTAAGTTGTGACAACGAGCATATAGATGATTATGATCAATATCATACAGAGCTCAATGGAGTGATGCGTGATGAACCTGAGTCAGAAGAATCCAGTTACTCATTAGTTGACTATGAAGCTTATGAAAACTTAGAATTCATGAATATAGAGTTATTGGACTTCAGAGAAGCTTTAGAAATATTTGGTGAAGGTATTGAAGCTGATGTGCTGGACATTGAAACAGGAATAACATATAGGGTAAGAAGGGTCATTGGAGGTTACAATACGCTTGCAGATGTTGAAACAATGACACTTGAGGACACTAATCGACTACTGGAAACAGCGGGCGGTGAATGGAATGTTAGAAGACGAGCTGTAATTGTGACTATTGAAGGCAGACATATAGCAGCGTCAATTGCACCTTTTCCGCATTCCGGTAGTGAAGATTATCCTTTTGGAATGATAATTGACAATCGTAGTGGAGCAACCGGAACAGGAATTAATCTTGATAGCATACGTGGCAATGAGATGATTGGTGTTGTCGATATTTTCTTCTTTAACAGCATGATTCCGGGAATTAATAGGGTTGATGAAAGGCATCAAGAAATGGTGTTAATGGCATATGATTTTGAAGGTTAGTATTGTTTCTCTGATAGTCTTGATATTACTGTCGCTTTCAGTCCCAGCTACAGTTTTAGCAGACGGTGGAGCGTTAGCTGAGGAATATCAGGTCAATATTTATCGTGCAATAGTAATTGAAACCCCTGATGAAAGAGTTATCGGAGATACTGTTATCCAGATCGTCCAAATCAGAATACTGAACAGAGATTTGAGGGGTTTTGAAGCTACAATAACAAACACACTTGTTGGCAATGACTATGATATACGACTTGTCAGAGGTAACAGAATTTCTGTTCACATGGAGCTAAGTGCCGATAATGAGCCATTATTTTACTTTCAGGGATATGATCGCTCACTTCCATTACTTTTTCTAGTTTCATTCTTTGCAATTTGTGTAGTTGTATTAGGCAGGCTTAAAGGACTTAAAGCGTTGATTGCTCTTACAATAACAGTAGGACTTGTTATATTTGGACTTGTTCCTTTGCTACTCAGAGGATATAACCCAATATTATTGTCGATTGCAACGTGTATTCTTGCCGCAATAGTCACTTTCAGTATTTGCTTTGGTGTTGGCAAAAAATCAATGGCAGCAATTATTGGAGTTTCCGGCGGATTGTTAGTTGGCGGGATAATTGCCTATTTATTTGGAGTTGTCACTAGAATAACAGGCTTTTCTCATGGTGATGCTCAAATGCTACAATACTTGCCGGGTGGATATGTATTTGACTTTAGGGGGTTGCTGTTTGCCGGAATCATTATAGGAGCTTTAGGTGCTTGCATGGATGTCGCTATCTCGATTTCTTCATCCATGATTGAAATCAAGAACCATAAACCTGAAATCAGCAAAGCAGAGCTAATACAGTCAGGTTTCAACATAGGTAAAGATATAATGGGTTCTATGGTAAACACTCTCGTTTTAGCATATACAGGTAGCTCTCTTGCCACCATTTTGATTTTTGTGGGGTTTGAAATGGGATTTAGTGAAGTAATCAATCTTGAGTCAATTTCCACTGAAATTGTAAGAGCGATTGCCGGAAGCTTAGGCTTATTGTTTGCAATACCTATAACCATATTTGCATTTGTCTTGCTTGAGAAAAAGAAGCAGTCTGATACTAAATCAGGAACATCATAGAAAGGCATGGTCATTTAAATGAAGAAGAAGATTCTGAAATTAACAATAATTGTTCTGATTGTAATTTTATTAGCACAGCCTATACAGGTTTCTGCGTGTCCTCACTTTGACCAATATGGAAGAATGTATTTTTTGCTGTTCAATGAAGATTTCACAAGAGGTACGTATATATTCTTCATGGAGAGCTATTTACATCATCAAGAGGTATTACTGTATGATATGTCTGTTGTTTTTAGCGAGGCATTTGAGCTTACGTTTCGTAGATTTATTCATCATCCAGATGCAGACTTTGACGGTTATGATTATATAGAGCCTGAGTATGAGTTTACGCAAAGTTGGTTCGTTAGTGGCATTAACTTTAATTTAGAAATTGGTTTAGTAAATACACTACAGTTTGCATATGAGGGAGAAAATGAAACCCACGTAGAAATGAACTATTTAGTTTCTGTGACAAGGCTTAATGACAGAAGTGCTATTCTTGAATCTTTGGAAATATACGATATTGAAAACGTTGAAATCCAAGATGAGCAGATGTTATATGAGCTGTTGCATGAGGAGATATCGTATGAAGATGTATTTGATTTAATCGAAGTTGAAGGTGAGCCGGAAGATGTTGAGTTTCTAAACAATAATAATTGGATAATGACAAATGGTCTAAATCAGGTTGTGCCTGAAATACTAAGGGTAGGAGCAGGTTTTTCATATAGAGATATTGGATTGTATTTAAGAAACAATACGTTTTATACTCTACACGACCCGATAGAAATAGCAGTATTCAATAGTGACAAACTGGAAAATGTTGTTGCTGTTGACATTAGTAGAGATGCAGGTTCAGTAGAAAAAATAAATGTAATATACAATGAAATAATAGGAGCATATGTCTTTACTATCTACGAACCCGGCACGTTTATAATCGTCGAAAATGACTTTGACATTGAATCAGTAATCAATGTACCTGATAAATTTATGTGGGTACCATCAGTTCGAGCAGAAGCCTATGACACATACTTCAGCGATGTTGAACCTGAAGTCGAAATATACAATCATGTACGAGATGATGTGCTTGAAATGGAAATAATAGCATGTACCATTGAATTTGCCGATGTACCTTCACAGACATACATTGAGGAGGGATCTATTTTAGAAATGTGGTATTTTGTAATTCCCGGGACTACATTGGTAGTGGCGTTTCTCGGTCTAAGCTTGTATAAGGTTGTAAATAAAACAACACACCGCAAGTGATGATGAATAAGAATATCTTTATTTTTGTTCGATAAAATTTGCTTGCTTTTTAGAGAAGAATGTGGCACATGTAAGGGCTGTTAATGGTATTGCAAGTAAAATACCCAAGCTCCCGATGATCGCCTGTAACAATTCAACAATTACCATTTCTCTGTTTAACAAATCAGTCAGGTTTTCAGAATATACAATCAATAGCAATATTACCGATAATGAACTTCCAATATATGCAAGAACTAATGTGTTAGCCATTGAGCCCATAATATCTCTACCAATGTTGACGCCTGATTTGTAAAGTTTTCCGAATCGTAATTTCGGAGCTTGTTCCTTTAGCTCCCAAAGTGCTGAAGATATTGAAACCGCCACGTCCATAATAGCACCACTTGCACCGATTACTATTCCTGCAAAAATGAGTGCTCTTAAATCTACAGTATGTTCTGTTGGAATACGCAAAAGATGGACAGACTCACTATCGAGGATTCCTGTTAATCTCAAGAAATTGTTCATAATGAGAGTTATTACGCCTGCAGCAATAACACCACCCATGCAGCCAAGCACAGCAGCTAATGATTTTTTGTTAACACCATTAAGTATGAATAGTGTGACAACAATAGAAAAAATACAAATAATTATTGCGGAAATATAGATATTCATTCCGGATATTATTGATGGTATAAATACAGCAAAAATTGCTGTACAGGTAAATCCAAGAGAGAGTATTGCGCCTAGACCTTTCATTCTGCCAAATAGGAGAAGGAGTAGAACAAAAATAGCTCCTAAGATTACAACCATGTTTATCCTGATAAGCTCAATGAAATGCCATCCGTCACCAAAATTTTGAATAAGCACGCTATCACCCACATTAACGCCATGTACTGCATATGAGAAATGAATGTCAAGATATTGTCTGACCCTTACTACACTACCGACTTCTATTCCATCTGTAATTTCAGCGTCGAACAAAATTATTGTACCATGCCACCATTCGGATTCATCTTCGTAGTGTATATCCAAGATATTTGTTACTCTTGCGCGTACACTTTGAAAATCAGAATCATAGAGGTCTAAAGTGTTTGCTTGATTTACATACATATTTCCGAAATACAGAAACAGTATTGCAAATATAACTACCGCAAAATATGGAATTATTTTTTTTGTTAAAGTTTTCTTTTTCATGTTTGTATTCCTTTCGCTATTGTTTTTATTATGAAGTTTATATGCCTGAAGAGCATCATATATCTGAAACTCAATATAAAAATGGCAACACAAAAACAAGAGAATATTAGGCATAAGAAACTTAGCAGCAGCTTCATTATACTGACAATATCTCTTGTGAAAATAGATTGCTTAGTTATTCAGTTTTACCTTTACTATAAAAGGTGTATCAGAAATCAATCTGACACAATTGAAAAGCATAATAAAAGTTGATGCTAGAAAAAACAGACCGATGAATACAGCTAATAATACAGTTCTTGAGATGTCCTCAACTAGACTTTTAATGCTAATGAACATTGAACATACCCTACACCCATCCCCGATACAATCGTGGGTTGCATAGACCACAACCAATATTGCCATAAAAATGGATATGACAAGAAGTGTTAACAAAAAGAGCAAAGCAAGTGACTTTGATTTGCGTTCGGGATTATATTTCATTGAGCTTATTGTTATCAAATTTGTCACCCACCTTTCAAACTCAAATTTCCGATGATGTTATAACTGAAATTTATTCTACATTATGTTGCTTATTTTAGCAATGATTTTGAGTTTTGATACGAGTTTTTTTATGCTTACAGTAATTTTAATTTTTCAGTATCGTTGCCGATCTCCTCCTGCCATTTTAGTTGGTAGTTTATTGAAATATTAACTATTGTGGAGGACGATTTAATGAATAAAAACAATTACAGTAACAGAACAATATCTATTTCAGAGTTTGCAGAAATAGTTGATGTGTCTGCAAGTTCGCTTAGAAATTACGATAAATCAGGGATATTTCCGGCTCTCAAGGATGGGGAGGGTAAATCTCGACATTATGACCCTATGCAGGTTACTTTATTTAACATGGTGAGAGTATTATCTGAAATTGATATGCCGCATAAGGAAATGCTAAATATCGTTAAAAACCGCACACCTCAGTTAATGTTCAAGCTATTAACTAAACAACGATTTATTATTTTGGATAAAATAGATTTATATAATGAAGCGTTGTTGGTTGTTAGTACATATTTAGATATGCTTACTCTCGGCATGAGTGCAACAGAAACCGAAATAATGGTATCTGAAATGCCGGAAATGCGAATGATAATGGGTGATGTTAATGATTTTACCGACTCAGATAGCTTTCATGAGGAATTCATTCGCTTTTGTAAAGCACCTCACAGCCCACCAGTAAACTTAGCATATCCTATTGGCGGATATTTTGAATCTATGGATGATTACATTTACACGCCATCACAACCGACGAGATTTTATTCTGTTGACCGCAACGGAGAGCATACAAAAGAATCGGGACTTTACTTAATTGGCTACACAAGAGGCTATTACGGTGAAATGAGCGATTTAGTAACACGTATGGTAGATTACGCAAATGAACATGGCTATGAGTTTTGTGGTTCGGTCTACAATTTGTATCTGCATGACGAGGTTACTGTTTCCGATCCAAGTCAGTATTTAATGCAAGCATCCGTAATGGTGCGGAAAGTGCAGCAAACATACTCCCAAAGAAGCATGAATAGGAATAGGTTCTCTAGTAGGTAAAGTTCTGATTCTGAGCAACGAGTCCGGTTAGATTAGATTTAATTAGCGCAACACGAACACCCGGCATTTGTTGAAATGTCGGGTTGTTCAGTTTTAGCGATAATTTCAACTCAAATTTATAGATACATGTTAATCTATGATTCGGAAACTTAGCTTGTTGGTTTTTATGACTTGGTACTCTTATATCAACTTCTTCACCGAAGTTACAAAAAACAGCGAAACCCCGACCGCCTCTGTTGCATAAACAGCATAGGCGGTTTTTTGTTGCCAATAGTCAATTTTGTCCATCTTCCCCATTGAACACACTTTTAACATTTCTGTTCAATACATGGGAGCGAATATTGATTATCAGTTCCTCACATGCGGAAAGGCTTGCTATGCCACATAAAATAATCGTCGTTACAGTTATCCCGAATAACTGTAAGAAAATCGGAAAACAGACCAAAGCAACCCCCGTTATCTTATTTGTGTATGTGTGTAAAAAAGCTAATGAGCGATATTTTGCGAACCCGACACTTAAAGACAAAAAACGTATCAATGCAATTATGCCTATCCAATATATCGCCCACAGTTCCAACGTGAGCAAAGGAAATAAGATTATTATCATAACTGCTATCAGAATAAAATCCGCAACGCTATCAAGTATTTCACCGAGCTTGCTTGTGTTTTTTGTTTTTCGTGCAATGTATCCATCCAAAACATCACTTACACAGCATAATAAATAGATAACAAAAAACTGAAAAGACAGGGGGATTGTTAAAAACAATGCAAATGCCCCCACTATTCTTCCTACTGTAATAATCGAAGCTAAGTGTTTTATATTTATCACCTAATTTCATGATTCACAAAAGTATTTGAAATTCAATTGTACCATATTCAATCAACAAAATAATAAGAATCTGAAAAGAGCAACACACAATGAAAAAATCAACGACTACTATATTTCAGATTGTTTAAATTTGCCGATAATTTCAAGATAAAATAAATGTAGAGTTAATACCGTGTTAATCTACATTTGTCGCATGAGAGGTGCAGCAGACAATATTCCAAATGAGTAAGAGTGGATATAAGGCAAATATTCAGATAACTGGTAATTATTTCACGCTAGAAGTATATGAATGTAATATGCGCAATCCGACATTGGCAAAATGCAATTGTCGGATTGTTCATTTATACAGACAAATTCAACACAAATAAATGTAGAGTTAATACCGTGCTAATCTACATTTCGGTATTTTTGCTTATTTGTTTTTTGCAAAACCATTGCAATTACTGAATATTAAAACAAAAAATATTTTCAATTTACCTATTGCAGTTACAACGTTGTTAACATTTATACTCTTTTTTAGTCATATCAAATGAAGGAGAGAATAATATGTCTATC
Organism: Oscillospiraceae bacterium; assembly: GCA_009785345.1. GTDB lineage: Bacteria > Bacillota > Clostridia > Oscillospirales > Oscillospiraceae > WRMH01. The sequence goes on along the minus strand of WQWL01000048.1, from coordinate 3,767 downwards.
AATTATCTAGGTGGATTTTATCCACGCGCTAAAGTACAGGACAAATATGTTTATGTACAACATGAATTTAAAAACGTCGAAAACGTAAAGTTAATGCAAATCAATTTAAGAGAGTTCTATCCACAGGCTTTTCAGCGTAACAAGTTTGTTTTCATGCAGCTTGAGGTGGCTGATGAGATTTCATCAGGTTTTACTACATTTAATTTGAAGCATCACTACCATGATGCGATTGTGGAAGAATGCAACCTTGTAACAGTTATAAACGAGGTAGCTGATGAGTTGCTTGCAGATAAACAATATCAAAACACCTACTTCTGTTCCATGCGACACAATGATGTGCTTTCGCTTGACGTAGCAGACGGAATACTTGATGAAGCATCATATACAATAAAATCCGGTTGTCCTGATGTCTTGATTGAAGCAAAAGCGCGACGCTGTATGTTATGCCAAGCACTAAATTCTTTGCCAGAAATACAGGGGCGAAGGATAGAGGCACATTACCTATTACGACAAAGCAAAAGAAAAATCGCTCTTTCAGAAAATGTGAACGAAGCGTCTGTAAATGTGAGTATTCGTAGAGGATTAACATCTATGAAAAATTTTTCAATAAATTTTCGCAAATAGGGCTAAGTTTTACCCTGTTTTGGTACTGATATATAGAGAGATAAATAGTGAAGTTATATAGACAGCTATTTTACGTAAAAATAAGGAGACAATCTCATGGATAATATTAATAAAAATTACAATATAGAAACTGAAAACAATAATGAATCCACAAATTATATTTCTGTTGATGAAGTTGCTAAAACGCTCTCTATTGCAAGAGCTACTGCATATCAACTAACGAAGACTGAAGGCTTTCCCTGTTTCCACATCGGTAAACGAATCATAATACCATCGAGTTCGCTTCATAAGTGGGCGGAAGAACAAGCAAATATGCAGGCAACATTACTTGGATAGGTGAGGTGAGTATGAGTTATGGCAAAGAACAGAGCACACGGAGAGGGGAGTGTCCGCAAACGTGCAGACGGCAGATGGGAAGCAAGGTACTACGACCCACGCGAACCTGATCCTAAGAAACAACGGAAGTCAATTATCAATAAATCGCAAAAATCTGTAATAGAACGCCTGAGAGCTGTGCAAGCAGAAATTACTGGCGGAGAGACTATGCTTGCAAAAACTGATCCTACTGTGGCAGAATGGTTGGCACTGTGGATGAAAGAGTATAAAATAGCTGATTTGAGGGATAGTACATATGAAGCTTACGAAACGACTATCAGTGTTTGTATAAATCCAATCATAGGAGAAACAAAGCTAAAAAAACTAACCGGATTGAATATTCAAATGATGTATAATAGACTACAATTACCCAAAGGTAAGGGTGGTCGTGATTTAAGCACAGCATCTATAACCAAAATCAAGAATATCCTTTCGGGTGCTTTTAAACAAGCTGTTGTGTCCAATATCATTCGCAACAATCCGTTGCATGAAACAAATCCACCCAAAGTCGAAAATACAAATATACGAATACTGACAAAAGATGAGCAAAGGCAATTTATTTCAGTTCTTCCTTTTTATAATACTGGTAATATGTTTGCCGTTGCTCTTGCGACAGGCATGAGAATTGGTGAGTTATGTGCACTTGATATAAAGGATATAAACCGCGAAATGAAATATATTGATGTCACAAAAACCGCAGGACGCAGAAAAGACAAAAACACAGGGGAAGTTTCTATCAAAGTCGGCCCACCCAAAACAAAGAATAGTGTCCGCAAAATTCCGTTGCTTCCCAGTGTAGAAATTATGCTTGATCGTCAAGCGCAGCTTGTTTCGAATATGAAGAGTCGTGCCGACGAGCGTTGGAAAGATAACACGCTTGTTTTTCCCACAGATATAGGAAACATCCATGATTTAAGTGGGCTGCGTTCATCGTTGGGGCGTATATTAAAGCGTGCAGGATTACCACATATGACGATTCATGCTTTAAGGCACACATATGCGACAACAGCATTGAATGCAGGTGTCGCAGCGCAAAATGCAGCAAGGTTACTTGGGCATAAGGATGGCGCAACAACCTTGCGATTATATGCGCATTACTTAAACACTGAAACTATGACACAACTTGAAAAGCTCGAAGAACAAAACATCAGCCATTTAGGTATAACAGCAGGGGAATTGGAAAAAATCGTCACAGGCACAGTAGATGCATTAGAAAAATCATCCATCACTGAGTGCATTAGCGATGTTGTTAGAAGGGCGAAGAATTTTCCGCCGAAAAAGAGTGTTGAGATGGTGCTAAACGTATGTGAAGATATTTTATGCCAGCCATTGGATGAGCTGAGTACAAAAGACAGGGATATGTTCTTGGCAACTCTTGCACAATATACAATTATGAAACGACAAATAGCGACACAGGAAAAAACCGTGAAACCTAAGGATAAAACTGCAAGGTAGTGGAAAGCAGCATGTCAAACAAGTTCGCGAGACTTCTTAATGGGGTCTCGCGAATGATATTGCAAATCCAAACTAAAAGCTACTTGTCAGTTTGCAGATGAATTGACATCAATGATGACATTGGCACTAATCTTGGCACTGATAGCACTAATAAATTTTCGATAAACAAGTAGTGGCAATGACTGCAAGATTATAGTATAATCTTAGATAGAGAGATAGATTAGAAATGGGGATAGGAGGGTTTATAATGCAACAGGCAATTCAGTTCGATACAATCGTTGAGAGAGGGATTATCCGTATTCCTGAACAATATGTTGAGGTTATACCGTTGACCGTGAAAGTTACGGTATCACCAATTATTCCACCAAACATCAGACCAGGGGCAAAAGCTAAAGCAGGTATGCTTAACGCGACCAATTTTTCTGCACTAAAAATTGATACAAACGGTTGGAGATTTGATAGGGAGGAAGCGAATGAGCGGCGGTAAGGCTTTTATTGACACAAATATTTTTGTGTATCTCTATTCTGACACCGATATATCTAAAAGGTTGAGTGTCATGCAGGAAATAGATAAGTATGAACGTTTTATAAGTACACAAGTCTTGAATGAATTTTCAAATGTGTGTATCCGAAAGTTAAAATTACCGCTCGCTGATGTCCGAAATGCAATAACCGAAATATGCAACACTTGTAATCTGGTTATTATTGATGACAATACTGTTATGGATGCATTGCAGCACCATGAGAAGTATGGTTACTCCTACTATGATAGCTTGATTATTGCTACAGCATTGGAAAGTGGTTGTGAGTATTTGTTATCGGAAGATATGTCTGATGGACAGATTATAGAGGATGCATTAACTATTAAAAACATCGTATAAAATCCTTACTAACTGACTATCCTATATCATCCCGTTACATCTGAGTTCATCCCCGTGGGGGTCAAAATGGGGGTCAAATGGCAAAAATCGGAAAACGAGAAAACAGAAAATCCAGTAGTACCAATGGTTTTGAGGTGTATATCGCCAGGTAGAGCACCTCATTGGTAATGAGGAGGTTCACGGGTTCAATTCCCGTCAGCAGCTCCAAAGAACGAAAACAGCTTTGATACAAAATCAAATCAGCAAATAACTCCTAATTACAGGGGTTATTTGCTTTTGTAGCGATTATAAACCCTATTTGTATGATACCTACCTAAATTCCGCATGAGATTATCATATACGTGCTACAAAGCACTGCAACTACTAATGTTTTCAGAAAAGGCAATTTTTGTGTATATCCTAAATTAACATATGATATCGCAAACCATATTT
>WQWL01000047.1 GCA_009785345.1 Oscillospiraceae bacterium | reverse complement strand
GAGTATGTACAATAATGCAAACGCTACCCAAGCGCAAGTAGATAATGCCGCAAACAATCTGCTTGCAGCAATTGAGGCTCTTGTGCCTGTCCAGGGGCAACAACCTGTCGTGGATAGAGATGCTTTAAGGGGAGCGATAGCAGATGCAGAAAGTCGAGTGCAGGCAAATTATACTCCGGCAAGCTGGTTGCGCCTAACAGCACCGCTTAACCAGGCAAGGAGTATGTACAACAATGCAAATGCAACTCAAGCTCAAGTAAACACAGCAACAAACAACCTTATTACCGCACTTAACAACTTAGTTGTAAGGTAAATAGCTTATTTACTTTATGAACAAAGAAAGGGAAATTACATACAAATACCTAAACGAAAGGAGCAATACATTATGCAGAAATTAAAAAACAGAAAGCGAATAGCCATTTTACTTTGCGTATTTATGCTAACCTTCATAGTTGGTGCTGCTTTTGCGGCTGACCAAGGAGAACTTGACATCATTGGTCTGGCGGCTACTTCTCCAGAATTACGTGTTATCTGGACTGACACAGAAACATCATTAGCAGCGGAACTTTCGACACATGCAGCAACTATAGACTCCAGTGAAAAATTAATTGAATGGGCTATAGGTTTTATTGAAGAAGGTCAAGCTGTGCTTACAGCTACTGCAACCAATGTTGGGCTTGTTGATGCTTACATAGCGGCTGCGTCAATAACTAGCAGCTTAGATGACTTTGTAGATGTATCTGGGCTAAGCTATGTCATTGACGATTCAAGCTTTTTAGGTCCTCTTTTAGTGGGTGATGATGCTGAATTAGTAGTAACAATGACATGGGATGGTGAATTTGAAGACTCTAGTTCATTTGCGGCATTTGGTGCACTAGACTTATTGGATGATTATGAAGTGTTCTTGGGAGCGTTCGTTGTTAACATCGTCTATGAACGTCTGCCATAAAGTACGACTTGATGCCTAAACATTTGTTCGATTAAAGTCAAGTGTTTACATCCAATTCAAATAGCATAACAGTCACCCTTTCGCTGTTATGCTATTTGTTGTAACTGATACTAATAGTCACAAATTGTTAAGGTGTAAAGATGAAAACAAATAATTTAAAGATATCTATCATAATATGCACGACAATTGTATTGCTACAAATTGTTTTTATGATGGTTCCATTAGAAACACTGCGTTTGTATAATACTATTTTACGCCCACTGACATACGCATTTATTGCAATGGTGATTTTCGTACTTATAGGTCTAGATAAACGTCCCGTCCCCAAAGGTTACGACTCTACTATTGTTGCCGCTTTTTCGGTCTCAATTTTAGTTGCAGTTTTGTTTGTTATAAGTCTGTTATTTGGTGCAAATACCAATGTCATGGCTGCAAATATGCAAAGTATAATAACTAATTTATGGGAGCGAGGCTCAATTGTAATTTTGGGGGCATATATAAGATATAAACTAATAAAGCGTAGTAACAATTCAGAATTAAATGCTGTGCTTATTATAGTAACCATTTCTATCGCGTTTGGGCAAATGCATGCAATACGAATGCTGATTGACGGAGATGCAGTTTTTTTGGATATTTTCTTTAATACAATCTTCACTCAATTAGTAATAAGTGCTGTGGCAAGTTACTTTGCAATAAAAGGCAATTTTATTTCAGTTTTATTAATCAGCTTTGTTTATATAATGCTGCCGTATCTTTCGCCTATACTGCCATATACTACTCCTTTGATTTTTTTCTTGATTGTCAGTGGATTAGCCTTTTTAACGGCAGTTATATATAGACACACCATCAATGACAAAAAACGCATTATCAAAAAACGAGAAAAACGTTATGAAAAATATTTCAAAAAAAGACCTATCATTAGTGGTGTAATTACAGCCTCGATAATTGGTGTGATCATAGCATTTTTTATTGGAATGTTTCCAATATATCCTATTGTGGTGTTAACCGGTTCTATGGCGGGCACCTATGAGCGCGGAAGTTTAGTTTTTATCGAAAGAGTTCCGGAAAACGAAGCTTACATTAGAGTTGGAGAGGGATATGTAATCCATTTTGTCAGTCATAACAGAGTTGCATATATCCACCGTGTTGTAGAATTTAGACATAACGCTTATGGAGAACGTCAATACATAACAAAAGGTGATGCCAATGAATCTGTTGATATACGCCCGGTAACGCAAGATAATGTTTTGGGCATTGCAAGGGCCTCTATTCCTTTTTTCGGATATCCATATATATTTTTTAGAAGTGTGTTTAATACACTTAATTAAGTGAGGATTGTGAATGAAAAATTATTCTATCATCGTAAAAAAATATTGGACTGTAGCATTGTTTTCCCTAATTGTTGCTGCTTTTATTGTTATTGCTATACAATTTTTATTTGCGTATTTCCGTGAGGAGACATTTACTTCTGCTTCCGGACGGCATAATTTAAGTTTTAGTGTCAACTATTTTGATGGCACTATTTTTGGTGAAGAAAATATACCATTAGATCAAAGTTTTTTGATGTCATATACTGATTACATTGAATTGGAAAATAGTTTCACCGCTAATTTTAGCCAAAGAATGGATATATATTACAACTACCATGCTCAGAAGCGGTTTATTATAAGGCATATGGCAACTGCCGACGCTCTTACCAGTCCTGTTATATTCCAAAAGACATTTCCCCTGGTAGAAACTAGCGGCAGAGTTCCGGCAGAAGAGTTAACTTCTCTTGGAAATGAATATCAACTCTATCTTAACTCTAATGAAATAGTTAGGGTCTATCCGTTAGAGTTTATCCAAATATATTTAGATTTTATCAACGAACATAGGCAGCAATTGGATCACATGGCATCCAGATTAGGCGGAGATACAATGATACAACAAGGAATGCGTGGTTTTTCTGCTGAACTATTTGTAGATTTTACGCACAGTCTTAGGAATAATGCAAATTCCGCTACTGGCAATCTGAACCAAAACACAACCTATAGTTATCGCATACCTCTAACTGCAGAAGTATATACTATTACAACTATGGGAACTCCTAATTTTGAATGGGAAAGCGCAATGTCACAAAGCGTTGATATCTCTTTACTGGGTTCAGTTGTTTTTGTTGCATTGTTTACATTAAGCTCCTTTGGACTTCTTCACAGTATAAAAAAATTGACGGCAAATCCAAATATACAGCAGCAGCAAGTAAATGATATTTTGAAAAAATATTCTCATGAGATAGTTATTTCTGATAACCCGATACCTTTAGAAAAATATGACATAGTGAATGTTTTAGATTTTAAAGGATTGCTTAAATTATCAATTAGTTTGAGTAAACATATTACATGCTATAAAAATGAAGAATGTGCTGAGTTTGTCGTGATCATAGACGAGTTTGCATACTTGTATAACATACAAAAAAACACGGAGGGAGTATAGGTAATATGGTATGAGAGCAATTGGTAATACTAGGAGGTGATTATAGGAGTACAGTAAAGTTACTACTTATTACAATGTTTATCAATAATTGAAAGGACAACTAACAATGACAAATCTAAAAAAACGTCTATTAGCCATGGTAATGGCTTTCTTGATTACCCTCGCTATAATACCTGTAAATGCAATGGCAGCTGAGGACATAATAATTTTCGATGATGATGACTATGTTTTCAATCACGAAGGCAGGCTCATGGTTCAAGATTTTGAAACAAGAGCTTGGAATCCTGCTAACCTTGATGAGGATGATGGGGCAATCGTACCTGGTGAAGTGCTTGCACCTGCAGACTCATTGGAGCATGCCCAAATAATCGCAGACGCCTATGGGCTAGAACTTATATCTTATGCTCAAGGGATCGCAGTTATGCGTACTCAGAATCCGGAGCTGTCTGTTTTTCAAAGCCAGATTATGCGCAACGGCAACTTGCCGACCTTAAGTTTCAACTGGACATACAGCATCTATTATCCGGCTTCGGATTATATTGATGTTTTTAACCCATACATAATAAGAAACGACGAAGCGTCCTTTGAGGATAGTCCACGGACAGCCAATTCGCCGCCTAGTTTTGGCAGTATATGGCGTGGAGATGGGGAGTATTATCAGAGTGACTACAGAAACGGTGAAATTGTTGCGCATGCTGATACAAGCACCGACACTTCAAACGTTGATATGGCTCATTGGCAACATGAAGTTATGGATAATGAACGGGCATGGGCGTTATCAACCGGTGCGGGCGTGATTATAGCGGTCATTGATACAGGAATAGAAACAACCCACCCAGCTTTTAACGGAAGAATTTTACCCAATTCTTTTAACTCTTACACAAACCAGGTGGGAATCTGGGCAGTAGAAGATGATGAGGGTCACGGTACCCATGTAAGCGGTATCGCTGCGGGGGCTCCTACGGCGAATTCCGATATAAGCGGTGTTGCATCGGAAGCAGATATTATGGCAATAAAGGCAAATATCCCTACCAATCCACGTTACTTTAACACAGCTTCATTGCTTAGAGGCATAAATTTTGCTGTTGAAAACGGTGCGCACATTATTAACATGAGCCTTGGTCGCCATCATAGAAATGGTCCGGATACACTTGAGCATATGACTATCACAAACGCTGTTGAGCGTGGTGTAACAATTATTGCTGCTGCAGGTAATGACAGTCATAGCCGGGCAGGTTTTCCCGCGGCGTATCCTGAAGTTATCGCCGTTTCATCTGCAAGGATGCTATCAAATGGACCGACATTTGATAACAGCTATTCTAACTTTGGACCGGAAATTGATATCGCCGCTCCTGGGACAGATATACTTGCTGCGCATTTAGGCGGTGGTTATCGCAGCTTAACCGGCACCTCAATGGCTGCGCCAAATGCAGCTGGCACAGCAGCTTTGGTATTATCACTTAATCAAAATTTCACACCGGACGATGTTCGTCTAAGGTTAACTTATACTGCGCGTCAAGCAGGAATACTCGGTGGAGATCTGCGTTATGGCTCCGGCATAGTAAATTCTTATGCCGCATTACTCGGTCCTGATGCTCTTCATCGTGTAACATATACTTTCAGCGATGTACATATAGCTCCTGTTACAGTCAGAGTTGCCCCCAGAGCTAGATTGATTCGCCCGGCAGCTCCGCAAATGGGAACAGATTTGCTCAGACTCAGTTGGAGTACGTCCCAAAGTGATATAAATTTATTTTGCTTTCAAACTCCTGTAATCGAAGATATGACACTTTATGAGCAGTGGGTTGAACATTATTGTGCTACAGTACACTATGGACTTGTAGGAACAATGGGTGGCGCAGACCGCGCACCGTGGCGGTTATGCGAATGCGGTATATTGATAGTGGACGAAGGGGTTATTAATTGGTTCGGCTTTAACACAAGTCCCTGGCACAATTACCGAGAAAACATTCTCGAAATTATTTTTACCGGACCAATTACTGCAGGAACATCTTTATCAGGATTATTCGCCCACTTACAAAATGCAATTACTATAGAGGGACTATATTACTTTACTGCAGCACATGGCGGCGATACTAGCAGAGTGACAAATATGAGCAGAATGTTTTACGCCGCAATAAGCCTAACCACACTCGATCTGTCCGGATGGAATACTAGCAGCGTATTAAGCATGAACAGTATGTTTCGTGGATTTGGAAACGTAGGCAATTCAAGTAGCTTGGAAAGTCTTAATCTGTCAGGATGGGATACTAGTCAAGTTGTGGATATGGGTCATATGTTTTTCTCCGCGAGCAGATTAACCGAGCTTGATTTGTCCGGCTTTGACACCAGCAGTGTGAGAAATATGAGTTGGATGCTTGCTACGAGCGCGTGGAGGGATGGGTTATTCGATTTAGTCAGCGATCTAACCTCTCTTAACCTGTCGGGCTTCGACACTAGCAATGTAACAGATATGAGCTGGATGTTTTGGGGTGTAAGCAGACTAGATGAACTAGATTTATCGAGCTTTGACACTAGCAATGTAACAAATATGAGCCGGATGTTTAGTCAAATAGGTCTAACTACGTTAGATCTATCAGGCTTCAACACCAGTAGTGTAACAAATATGAATTCAATGTTTAGTCAAACAGTCCTAGCTACGGTGGATTTATCAGGCTTTAATACCAGCAATGTGACGAATATGAATGAAATGTTTTTTTCTGCTGCAAGGCTGACAGAACTGGATGTGTCCAACTTCAACACCAGTAGTGTAACAAGTATGAGCGCGATGTTCAGTCAAACAGGTCTAACTACGTTAGATTTATCAGGCTTCGACACCAGTAGTGTAACAAATATGAACTGGATGTTTTGGCAAACAGGCTTAACTACGTTAGACCTATCGAGCTTTGACACTAGTAATGTGACGAGCATGAATGGAATGTTCGGCTCTACAAATAATCTGCGCCAGATTGCATTAGGGGAACTTTTCCACTTTGTCAGCGATGATTACAATCACGTCAATCTTACCATTGTGCCGACAAACAGTGCATTTACCGGCAGATGGCAAAACATAGGAGATGGCACTGCGGATTGTCCGCATGGTCAACATACTTTTACTTCGCCACAGCTAGTGGAAACTTCCAATGCTGGTATAGTAGCAGGCGAAACTTGGGTCTGGCAAAGAACTGAACATGTATGCGAGTGCATAGAAGTAACTGTTTATCCGCAAGATTTGATATTTACCCCCGGGCAATCTTATCAATTTAGCGCAAATGTGGTTGCAGGAGTCGGAATACCAAATACAGTTACTTGGAGCGTCAGCGGTTATGATGCTGATGGCACAGGCATAACAGATAGTGGGCTTCTTACTATAGCTGGCAGTGAAACTGCCAGAACATTGACAGTTACTGCTAGATCAACTTTTGACCCGGCAGTGTATGGTACAGCCATTGCAACAAATACTTATGACTTTATTATTTATCCAAGGCATTTAGATTTTGGAAGTGCTGCTGAAGGTTTTAGTGGAATTGAGCCTATGACTGTAACTATAACAAATATAAGTAGTAGCGATGCGCAAAATGTTACCATCCGTGTCACAGATACTAGTGCTACAGCTCTTACATCTGCCGCAGATAACTCAAATTGGGTAGAATCGCATGCTACGATAAATGAAATCATGGATGTTTCATCAAATGCGGCTTTCATTGCCTATCCAACTTTGATTGAGCATATAGCAATTGATGAAGTAGGAAGCTTCACTATTACGCCTGTTCAAGGTTTAGGTGTAGGCACGCACTTAGCCACAATCGCTATAAGAGGGTATTCCAATCCCGAAGGCTGGCATTTTACGGATGTTATCACAGCCAGTTTTACCGTAATTGAAGGGCAGGGACAGCCAAGTGTCAACAGAGATGCTTTAGGAGAGGCAATAACAGAAGCAGAAAGTCGTGTGCAGGCAAATTATACTCCGGCAAGTTGGTTGCGTCTAACGGCACCTCTAAACCAAGCAAGAAATATGTACAATAATACAAATGCTACCCAAGCGCAAGTAGACAATGCAACAAGCAATCTACGTACGGCAATAGGGGCTCTTGTGCCTGTTCAAGGGCAACAACCTGTCGTGGATAGAGATGCATTAAGGGGAGTGATAGCAGATGCAGAGAGCCGAGTGCAGGCAAATTATACCCCGGCAAGTTGGTTACGTCTAACGGCACCTCTAAACCAAGCCAGGAATATGTACAACAATGCAAATGCAACTCAAGCTCAAGTAAATACAGCAACAAACAACCTTATTACCGCACTTAACAACTTGGTTGTAAGGTAAATAGCTTATTTGATTTATAGCCTAAAAAGAGATGATTAATTTACGTGGAAGTGGTCAAAAATGACCACTTCCACGTATTGAGATTATTATGAATGTTAGAACACTGATTACGAATCAGAAAAATCGCTCTCATCCTTTTCGCAACATTCTCCATCTTCGTTATCTGTTTCGCAAGCTGCTTTTCTTGCTGCTCTTGCCGATTCGGCTTTATATGCAGCATTTCTTTTAAGTTCAGCGATTTCTTCTTCTTTTTGTGCGATGCGTTCATGAGCACCGCTGATTTCTTCGCAAAGTTGACTAAATTCTGAGTCCGCACTATCTTTATACTTATTGTAGTATTTAGTGCCTAGCTCGACACTTACACGTCTAATTGTTGCTTTATCATTAACTATTCCGGCTCTCAGTTTTGTCTTTCTTGCAAATTCTCTAGTCTTTTCTTCAGTAGCTTTGTATGCATCAACAGATACATCTGCTAATGAGTCTAATGTAGCTTTCGCTTTTCTTTTAAAGTCACTATAATTTGCCATTAAATTACTCTCCTTTTTTATTTTCCCGACTTCTTTTTTTTTTGCCCCTTTGTTGAAGTTTTTGCCGGGCTTTACAACTACAACTTTGGGTTTTGCAATATCTTCTTCTTTTTCGCCTTCTTCAGGTTTGTTCTCTTCTTCAGGTTTGTTCTCTTCCTCAGGCTTGCTCTCTTCCTCAGGCTTGCTCTCTTCCTCAGGCTTGCTCTCTTCCTCAGGTTTGCTTTCTTCCTCAGGCTTGCTCTCTTCCTCAGGCTTGCCTTCTTCCTCAGGTTTGCCTTCTTCCTCAGGTTTGCCTTCTTCCTCAGGCTTGTTTTCTTCTTCAGGTTTGCTTTCTTCCTCAGGTTTGCTTTCTTCCTCAGGTTTGCTTTCATCCTCAGGTTTGTTTTCATCCTCAGGTTTGTTTTCATCCTCAGGTTTGCTCTCATCCTCAGGTTTGTTTTCATCCTCAGGCTTGCTCTCTTCCTCAGAATCACTATTCTCAACTGACTCATCTTCGACATCATCTTTTGATGCTCCATCTAATTCAGCTAAATCTTCAACTGATTCTTCATCTTCATCCACTTCATCCACAACATCATCGTCTAAATCATTATCGCCATTGACCGAATCATCAATTGTGGGTTCTGCAGTTTTTCCGCGCAAGAAGTTGACAAAGAGAATAATGATTGCAGTCAAACATGAGACAGCCGCTAGGAGCTGTGAAGCACGGATATCAGTACCCTGAATAAATAAACTATCAACTCGGAGACCTTCAATCATGAATCTGCCAAGACCATACCACGCAACATAGAATAGGAAGTATTGTCCGGGATATTTGGTTTTAGAAACTTTTGAGAAAATGTGTATCATTAGGAAACCAACTATGTTCCATAAACTTTCGTAAAAGAATGTCGGATGAACATATCTTATGACTCCATTTTCTATAAATCCCATTCTCCATGGTAAATCTGTAGCAACACCATAGGCTTCGCGGTTGAAAAAATTACCCCATCTACCTACTGCTTGACCGATAAACAATCCGAAACCGGCAACATCTAGTAAGCTTCCAACTGGAATTTTCTTGATGCGACCATATACCAAGAAAGCTAAACCGGAGGCAATAATTCCACCATAGATGGCCAAACCACCATCTCTGATTCTGAGTATATTGCCCCATTGACCGGGTCCGAAAAACCTGTCAAAGTTAAACAACATGAAGTAAAGTCGTGCACCAACAAGACCGAATATAAGTGCCATGATAACTAAGTCAAGCAAATTATCACTTGTAAGACCAAATAATTTTCTTCGCTTAAGTAAATACACGGCTGCGAGAGCATAACCGGCGAAAACAAATAAGCTATAGTAGTAGAAGTTAAAGCCAAAGATCGTGAAAAAGCGCGGCAGGTCTAAAGCAAACCTATCCCCAAACAATGGAAATGTAATAAAAGCATCTGTATTCATCATTGTATCACCTCATTTTTTGGATTGATTACCGAAAGTGTCATGTTTTCCGGAATAAAATTAATGCGCATATATTTTATTATATCATCAATTGATATTTTTGAAAGAATTGTTGTTGCTTCGAGTGGGTCATAACCGCGAAAATGGCCTTCAATTACACCGGATGCAATTGCACTAAATGAATTTAGCGCACGTATATGACCACCAATATCTGCTTTTTTAATACGTTCAAACAGCGCTTTGTCAGGCATATTAGTTAAATTATGTTGAATTGCGTTTAATACTTCTTCATAAACTCTTTTAGGCTCACGTGCTTCACCACCAAACGCAATATATGTTACTCCTGCTGCAGAGCTATATGAAGCTGAAAAATCTGCATTAATATGCCCGTCAGCATAGAGCTTAAGATAAAGAGGGGAGGAAGGACCACATAACATTTCAAGACTGAGCATGCCTGTTATTTCTTGTAACAATATATCAGACCCGAAAGCAGCTGGAGAGACTTTACATCCCCCGATGAAAATTGGTAAGCTGACTTCCATTGATTTCTCTATATTAAAAACTTCGGGAGAAAGTGTTTCAGGTGCTCCATAATCTCGTAGAGGAATCTCAGCGGCTTCAGCTGTAATAACCTTCTGTGCTGTTTCATAAACCATTGATGGGTCAACATCGCCAACAACACATAATGCCATATTTGACGGTGCATAAAATACCTTGTGGCAATCATATAATGTGTCTGCAGTTATCATGGAAATGCTTTCAACGGTACCGGCTATTGAATCTCGTAACGGATTATTCTTTAAAAGAGATTTCAGAAAATCATAATAAAGACATACATCAGGAATATCTTCATACATTAGTATTTCCTGTGCGATAATGCCCAGCTCTTTTTGGACGCTTTCAGCCGTGAAATATGGAGTAGAAACAAAATCGAGCAGAATCTCTAGATTTTCCGTAAAATTATCTGTACATTCGAAGTGATATGCTGTGATATCAAAAGATGTATAGGCATTAGGTGATGCACCGTTAGCAGAAAGAGCTTCGAGAGCATTGCCATCTTCAGTATCAAACATTTTATGTTCAAGAAAATGTGCAACTCCTGCGGGTGTGTCAATCCACTTGTTACCAAGCTTAAACCTTCTGTCAACGCCACCATAATCTGTGGCAAAATATGCGTATTTCTTGTGGAAACCGGGTTTTGGTATTACAAAGATAGAAAGACCATTCGGCAAAGTACCTTTATATACTTGTTCATTAATATGTTTGTATTCAGTTAGTTTCAATGGTTTCACCTCCGTCTGCGATATCTTCAAAACCGGACAGTAGATACACGGAATCAATTTTGATTCCGGAGGCAGCAGCAATTACATTTTCCAATGTTACATCCTGAACCATATTGCTAAGATCTAAAGGATCATATGGGAATTCGGATATTGCGCTATCAAAATATAGTTCTTCTATTCCACCAGGTCTATCAAGAGCAGACTTAGCAGATGTTACGATTGAGCGTTTCGCTGATGTAAATTCCCAATCACTGATTTCTCCACGCTGTACATTACTCAGTTGACTGAGGATTTCATCAAAAGCAACTTCAAAATTAGAAAACTCGACACCGGATGAAACAAGCATAATACCCTTGAATTTATCAATCATTGAGCTTGCATAATAGCATAATGATAATTTTTCACGAACATTTAGAAATAACTTAGATGTAATACTACCGCCGTAAATTGCATTAAGTAACACGAGTGTTGTGAAATCCGGGTCTTTCATCGTATCTCCCATTCTAAAACCAATCACCAACTTGCCTTGTGATACATCAAGTTTTTCTTCAAAACGGCGAACAGTATCAGAAATTGGACTATAAATAATGCTAGTTTTTGGAACAACTGCATCCGGGCGTGCAGAAAGTGAGCTGAATGTTGATTTAAAAGCAGCAACAACGCGATTTGGTTCAGCAGAACCACAGTAAATAATTTCAATCCGTGAATTATTTATCACATCATGGTAGTGTGTAGTTAGCGTTTGATAAGTTATTGAGCGTGCTTCTTCTTCAGTACCAAGTTTACTGATTCCAAATGCTTCATCATTGCACATTTCCTCAAGCAGTCTGTTGGTTGCATAACCCTGCTTATCGTTTATGACAGCGCGAATATCATCAATTAAGTTTGCTTTTTCACTTTCTGTATAATCTTGAGACAGAAAATCATTATCCATATATGGTGAGGTGAGTATTTCTCCAACAATATCTATCGAATTTTCGAGAATGCTCTCGTCTTCGTGTATATAACAGTCATCAACAAAATCAGCATAGAAGCCTAAGGAATGAACTTCACCTTTTTTTCTCACGATAGGTTCAACTCTCACACCATAAAGGTCATCGAGCGCTGCAGAAATGCTTTGCATGTCCTGCAATTTGCTTGAGCCACGACGTAGAACACGTGGTAACAATGCATTGAGTGCAGCAGTTTCTTGTCTCAGTTGTGTTAACATATTTATGGTAAGACAACCCGACTTGAATTTGTCGGTTTCAATGCAGGTTAATGATATGCCGGGCTTTAGCTCAAATTTATGCACAGCGTATTGTGCAGACGAATTAGAGTAACTCAATAATTTTCCATCCTTAAAAAAGATTAACCAAGCCATTGTACCACTAATTGTCAATAATGTGAACAAAATTTTGAAAGAAATTACGAGAAGTTAGCACTTGCTAAGAAATTAGCATTTGTATGCTTAATAAGCTGTACTTACAGGAGTCGCAGAAGTGTCGGTGAGCAATTTGTGAATAAAAAGTAAACAAATTGTAAATATGTTAAAAAAAATAAGCAGTTTTTTGACACATATGGTATAGTGTTCGGGTTGTATTTCTCGAATCTCATCCTTTGCGGAACTAATTTCTCAAAAATTGCAAGGGGATTTATTATCTACTTTGAAATTTATGAGTCAAAGAGCCGGAAAGGACTAGTCAGTTGAGGATTTATATCTAGACTAATTTTGTCATGTAATTATCAGGGAAATGAAATAGAGTATGAAGCGGATTAAGAAGTGAACACCATAGTACAAAATCGGTGTAACAAATAATTGAATAATAGTGGTTTTTTAAGTTGTTCAATTTAAGAAAAACTAGGGGGTTACAAGGTGTGAAAAAAATCGTAGTTAATGGAAAAGAATATAAGGAAGACGCGATTGCAGTGGTAGGTATTGGCTGTCGTTTTCCGGGTAATACTAATGATGTGGATCAATTTTGGAACTTATTAAAAAATGGTAAAGATGCCATTGTAGATGTTCCAAGTGATCGCTGGGATAGACATACTTATTATAATGAAGAGCGTAGCTTTAGTGGAAAAACAGTAAGTCAAAGAGGTGGCTTTGTAGATAATTTTAATAAATTTGACCCTCAATTTTTTGGCATAACACCCAGAGAAGCGGCGTTTATTGACCCGCAACAGAGGTTATTGATGGAAGTTAGCTGGGAAGCAATGGAAGATGCTGGCATTGTAACAAAAAATTATGTCGGATCAGATACCGGTGTTTTTATTGGAGCGTTTACAGTAGATTATCAGCATGTCCAATTCAATTTGGATCATCTGGATCAAATAGATTTACATTCAGCCACGGGCAGCATGATGACACTGGTCGCTAATAGACTTTCATATGTATATGATTTTACAGGTCCGAGTATTGCCATAGATACTGCATGTTCAGGATCTCTTGTTGCAATACATACAGCATGTCAAAATATTAGAAATAATGAATGCGGAATGGCCATTGCCGGTGGTGTTTTATTAAACTTCGCGCCTCAATATACGGTTGCAGAGTCTCGTGGCGGCTTCTTATCTGCAGATGGAACATGCAAAACTTTAGATGAGTCAGCAAATGGTTATGTAAGAGGTGAAGGAGCTGCAGTTGTCGTTCTAAAGCCGCTAAAGGACGCCATTGCGGATAACGATCATATTTATTCGTTAATAATAGGAAGTGCAGTTAATCAAGACGGACAAACAAATGGAATTACTGTTCCGAATGGTGAAGCACAAAAAGTGGCGATAAAGAAGGCGTGTGCTCAGGCGGGGATTGATCCGTCAGAAGTTCAATATGTTGAAATGCACGGAACGGGAACACCGGTTGGTGATCCTATTGAGGCAAATGCTCTGGGTGAAACTTATGCCTTAGGTCGTGATAAAGACAATCCATGCATTATTGCATCTGTAAAGACAAACATTGGGCATGCAGAAAGTGCGGCAGGTGTGGCTGGTCTGATTAAAACTTCTTTGGTTCTTAAAAACAAGAAGATTCCTCCACATCTACATCTGAATAATCTTAACCCGAAAGTAGATTTAGAGCAATTAAACCTGAAGGTGCCTTTTGAACTCATGGACTATCCTGAACATGAGGGTCTTGCTATGGCAGCAGTAAACAGTTTCGGCTTTGGAGGCACAAATGCTCACGCAGTATTATCCGAAGCTCCCGGAGTAAAAACGTTTTCTTCGCCAAAGGATGAGGTGATACGAATTTTTCCGATTTCAGCAAGGTCAGAGACAGGTTTAAAAGCAATGGCCGAAAGGTACTATGAGTTTCTGATGCAAGATGATATAGAATGCTTGTATGACTTAGGTTATAGCATGTCACAGAAGCGTGATCAACACCAGCATCGCTTGGGGGTTGTGGCTAAAAACATCGCTGAACTAAAAGAAAACTTATCAGACTATATCCAGGAAAATCCGACATTAAGTGTTGTTGAAGGACGTCAAAAAGAGAACAACAACGGTTTGGTTTTTGTATTTACCGGCATGGGACCCCAGTGGTGGAAAATGGGTCGCGAGTTGATGGAGACAGAACCGATTTTTATGGATGCTGTACAGGAATGTGACAAGGAATTTTCAAAATATGTTGATTGGTCCTTATTGGAAGCAATGTGTGCAGACGAAGAAGCATCAGAAATGAGTCAAACGAAACTTGCTCAACCGGCAAATTTTGCGGTTCAGTACGGTTTAATTAAATTGTGGGATTCAAAAGGAATAAGAGCAGATGCCATTGTAGGACATAGTGCTGGTGAAATAGCAGCATTTTATTGTGCTGGTGTACTAAGCTTTGAGGATGCGATCAAAGTCATATATAATAGAAGTAGTTTACAACAAAGATTGACCGGAAAAGGAAAGATGATGGCTGTCAGCATGTCCAAAGAAGAAGCAGAGCAGCTTATCGCTGACTATGATGGGCTTGATATTGTTGCCATTAATAGCATTTCCGGCGTTACACTTTCCGGTGAAGAATTAGAATTAGTAAAAGTCGGAGAACATTTAACAGAAGAAGGAATCTTTAGTAAATTATTAGATGTAACGGTACCGTTTCACAGTCGCTATATGGAAGAAATTAAAGATGATTTTATGGCTGGCATTGCAGACGTCATATTCAACCAGCCTACAACAACTCTCTATTCGACAACAATTGGGAAATGTGTAACTGAGCAAATGGATAGTAGCTATTTGTGGAATAATGTTCGTTATGCGGTATATTTTGCGGATACCGTAACATCAATTCTTGATGCGGGTTATAAGAGATTCTTGGAAGTTGGTCCTCATCCGGCACTAACATATTATTTAAAAGAAATGTGTACAGACAGAAAAATAAATGGAACTTTTGTTAGCTCATTAAATCGCAAACAAGGTGAGCAAGCAACATTCTACAATGGTTTGGCAAGCCTATACACAGATGGTGTATCTGACTTGACAGCGATGTATTCAGTGACAGGAAACTTCATTAAGTTGCCTCACTATGCGTGGCAGCGAGAAATTTATTGGATGGAACCATCTTCTAATGCAATTAGGCGATTAGGTCTATATGATCGTATTTTGCTGGGTAAAAAATTGTTAACAGCTCAACCTACATGGGAGCTGGAGCTTAAAAAAGAACTTGTGCCATTTGTTGAAGATCACTGTATCGGTGGAAACCCATTATTCCCGGCTGCAGGTTATATGGAAATGGCTCTGCAACTGGCAAATGAATATTATGGAAAAGGGTTTTATACCTTAAATAATGTTGAATTTCTGAGGGCAGTATTTATTCAACCTAACAAGTCAACCAAGTTGCAAATTTCTCTTGACGAAGAGCGTTCAGAATTTGTGATTTACAATGTTTCTAACTCAGACAACCCTGAGTTGGTTTCAAAAGGTGTGTTTAAGCAAATGCAAAATTTTGGTGTCCGGAAACACATTGATTTAGATGCACTGAAGAGTAAAAGCATGGACAATGTCAAGGAGTTTACCAAGGAAGCCATTTATGAAAAGTTCGCTGAAGCAGGTTTTAGTTATACTAATACATTTGCAACTATTGAAAACATTTGGATAAGAGAAGATGAGGCAATCTCAAAAATAACAATGCCTCTGGTGGAGCGAGCAGACGAATATGAAATTTATCCGGGAGTTTTGGATACCTGTTTCCAAGGTACTATTGCTCTAGAATTTGCATTAGCAGAAATGGGCGGCGAAACCGAGTTCAAAATTAAGCTGCCGGTCGGGGTTGACGAGTTTTTGATGCATAACCCGTTGGTAGATGAAATGTGGGTGCATTGTAAAAAAATAGAAAGAACCGATGTATATACAAAAAATGATATTTCTCTGTATAACCAAGATGGCGGACTTATTGCAACTATTAAAGGTTTTAAGGTACAGGTTCTTGAGAATTCAAAACAACTCCTACCTTTGAAGGTGCTTGATTCATGGCTTTATAACTTAGAGTGGTTAGAGCTAGAAAACATTGAGCCGACTGAAGGCGAAACAAGCTCTGGAACCTGGCTCATCCTAGGCGACAAAAGTGGTGTAGGTGCGCAATATGCAAATGTTTTGAGCCAGTTAAATCAATCAAGTTTCCATGTGTCATATGGGGATGATTTGTCAGTAGATATTCAGCAGCAAAAAGCTACTGTTAGATTAAATAATGATGAAGATATGTTAGCGGTATATGATTTAGTAAGAAAGGAAACCGCTATTAAAGGGATTCTGCATTTTTGGAACATTGATTTACCGAATAATAGTGAAATAAGCAGCAGTAATATTTCGTTATCAGGTGACATTGGTGTTTATTCAGTGATGTGTTTACTGAGAGCTGTGGCAGCTAGTGAAGATATGCCTAAGCTCTGGCTTGTCACAAAAGGAGCGCAGGCAATTTTGCCGGGCGAAGAACCTGAAATAATGCAAAATTCCATATGGGGACCCGCGAGACTAATCGGGAATCAAGAGTATATCAGCCTGTGGGGCGGAATTGTTGACCTGGATCCTGAGTCAATAGAAGATAGCCTGAATCAATTAACAGTGCAGATATTGCATGGTGATGAAGAAGATCAGATTGCCTACCGTTCCGGACGTCGATACGGTGCTAGGCTCAAAAATACTGCAAACTTGACCAAGCCACTACCTTTTCATATGAGTGAAGATGGTAGTTATATGGTTACAGGAGCTTTTGGTGCAATAGGACAGTTGGTTGCAAGCTGGTTAGTGGAAAAAGGAGCAAAAAAGCTAATTCTTTTAGGAAGAGTTAGTTTGCCGGAGCGTTCAGATTGGCAGAATCCTGACCTCGACGACAGAGTAAAAGAACGAATCGAATTTGTTAAAAGCCTGGAAGATAAAGGTGCGACTGTAGTAGTTGATGCACTTGATTTTGCTGACGAAAATTCTGTAAAGCAATACTTCACAGAAAACTCTGAAAAGATAAAAGAAGTTAGAGGTGTGATTAGTTCATTAGGACTTGTAAAAGACATGCTAATTTCACAAATGACTAAGGATGTATTTGATGAAGTGTTTGAAACCAAAGCGGTGTCAAATTGGTTGTTGCATCAGCATTTTGAAGATAAACCATTAGATTTCTTTGTTATCTTCTCTTCCGTTGGTGCTGTGATTACATCTGCCGGTCAAGCCAACTATTCAGCAACAAACTCATTTTTAGATGGACTGATTGCCTACAGAAGAAAGAAAGGTTTAGCCGGCTTGAGCATTGGATGGGGTCCTTGGGCTGTAGGTATGATCAAGGATTTGAACTTGATGGATTTTTCACGAAGCAGAGGTTTGGAACCAATAACTGAAGAGAGAGGCATGCAGGTACTTGAGCGACTCATCCACCAAAATGTTCCTTATACGGCTGTTATTGAAGCCAATTGGCAAGTATTTAAAGATGCCAGCGCTAAAAGTAGAACTCCGTACCTAAATGAATGGCTGGAAAAAGGTTTAGCGGATGGAGAAACCGAGCTAAAATCCGATGCAGAAATTCTCAATGAATTTAAGGAAGCATATGTGGTTGGAGAAAAAGAAGCCAGAATTCAATTGTTGGAAGAGCAGCTGACAAACATTGTAGCCAGAGCTTTGCATATGAAAATTGAAGATGTTGATATGGAAAAAACCTTGACTGAACTCGGGCTTGATTCCATGGTTGCAACTGAGTTAAGAAATAAAATAGAATTAAGATTAGGTGCTAATCTCACAGTAATTGATCTTCTGAATAGCCAAAGTATGAGACTTTTGATTGAGAAAATTGCTGACATACTAGACACATTGTGGGAACTAAACACTATTGAAGATCTCTTAGAGAACACCTCAGATGAAGAATTAGATCTATTGTTGGAACAATTAGAGAGCATATCAGAAGAAGAAACGGCAGAGTTTCTCAAGAACAGTTAAGTAACCATTGATTACTTGTATACGAAGACACGAAAGAGGTGTAGAACTTGAGTAAAATGGACGATAAGCTCAGTCGGTTATCGCCTGAAAAGAAAGCAATGTTGGAAAAGCTGTTGCGGGAGAAGCGGCTTCAACAAACGCCGAATAGTTTAAATATAAAACCAGTCAAACAAGAGGACAATCGTTATCCACTTACCTTTGCGCAGGAAAAAATATGGATTGCGAATAACATAAGCCCTGACGCCACGATTTACAATATGATCGGAATTGCCAGAATGCAAGGAAATGCTAATCTGGAAGGAAATGCTCATATACATTGGTTTGTAGAGGCACTTAAAGAGACCTTTGAGAGACATGAAATTTTAAAGATGCACTTTAAGCAAGATAATGGAGAACTCTATTCAGAAATCGATGATGAAATGGTTTTTGAACCGGAAATACATGACTTTTCTAATGAATTTCGAGACCGAGATTTCATAGTATATGAAATGGTAAACCAACTGGCAGGAAAGCCATTTAATTTAGAAAAAGACACGCTCATTAGAGCTGCACTTGTATGCACAGCACCGGATGATTGGACTGTAATACTTGTCATGCACCATCTCATAGGTGATGGCATGAGTATTAATATTGTTCTGGGTGAAACACTCGAATATTGTTACAACAAATACAACAACATAAGAAATATAAAGCCACCTTTACCTATCCAATTTAAAGATTTTGCATGGTGGGAACGCAACAAAGATATTGAGTCAATAGGTGCAGAGTTAGCCAAGAAATATTGGAATGACCAATTAAATGGCGCTGACTTCTCGTTGGATATTTTGAAACAGGAACAAGGCTTAACTCATTTTGACGAAATAGCAGTGAGAAAAGACATGCACATCAATACTGATGTGGTAAAGAAAATTCAACAAATTGCTCAAAATGAAAAAATCACTGTTTTCAGCCTCTATTTTGCGGTATTAAAGCTGCTCATATTCAAGTATTCAATGCAGAAAGATATTATGACTGGGGTAATCACTGCCGGGAGAGATTTGTTGGAAGTGCAGCCGATGGTTGGTTGTTTTGTCGATATTCTTCCTGTTAGAACTATTATAGATGATAACTTGACCTTTGCAGAATTCATGAGAAATTCTTATAAAAGCTTTTTAGAAAATTATGAAAAGAAGGATGCTTTTCTTAATCTAGGTGAGAGTCCAATTTATCAGCTTCTGTTTAACTACAAAGAAATCCCGGATAGTAACATTGAAGTTGAAAATTTGGAGATTCAATCTTACGAAATCGACAATGGATTTAGCAGGGCTTCAGTGGACTTTGAACTTATTAAATCCGGTGAAGAAATCATAGGCGGAATCAATTATCGAAAGGGTGCGTTGGACGATGAATTTGTTGATGAATTGATATCACGCTATTACTTAATATTAGATAAACTCGCGGATGGAACAAGTGGATTTTTAAACAAAGAGATTAGTAAGATAGAGATTATTGATGAGTCAGAGCGTCATCAATTAGTTGAAGAATTCAATGAGACTGCGATGGAATATCCAAAAGAGCAGACAGTAGTAGATTTATTTGAAGAGCAAGTTGCGAAAGCTCCAGATAGCATAGCAATGACTTTTGAAGGTCATAGTCTGAGCTATGGCGAGTTAAACGCAAAATCAAATGTATTAGCAAGGCAATTGCGTGAACTGGGTGTAAAGCCAGGAGACTATGTAGCATTACAAGCAGAACGCAGCTTTGAGCAAGTGATAGGGATATATGGCATCATCAAATCCGGTGGTGCATATGTACCAATAGATACAGATAGTCCACCTGAACGGTTAAAGTATATGCTAAATGACTGTGATGCGAAGGCGATATTGACATACAACAACCGCGTTCTATCAAGTGAATCCCGGGTCAAGCCCGGGATGACGGGGATGATGGACGATGCAGGTGATGGGGATGTAGAAGAAATACGCAGTGAAAATGTAGAGACTGATGAAAAAATCCATGCTCTAAAAGACCGTCATTGCGACCCCCGAGCCGCAATCCCCCACAGTCACGAGAATCTGTCAATTCCTGTGATTGATTTATCAGATAGTTCGGTCTATATTGGCGATGAATCTAACTTGCCTCATGTGAACACTCCTGGGGATGATTTCTACTTGATATATACATCCGGAACGACAGGAGAACCAAAGGGAGTAATGTGTCAGCATAAAGGTACAGTAAACCTGATCTCTTACCTACAAGAGAACTATCCAATAGATGAAAACAGTACAGTCCTACAAAAGACATCATATACTTTTGATGCATCAATAGTAGAAATCTTCAGATGGAGCTTAACAGGAGCCAAAGGTCACTTATTATCCCCAGGAGATGAAATGGATCCTTATCGTACATGCGAAGAGATTCATGTCGGTGCAGTAACTGAGATGCAAATAGTGCCCTCAATGCTAAAGACGATGTTACTGGCGGTGAAAAGTGATAAAGAAAAATAT
>WQWL01000046.1 GCA_009785345.1 Oscillospiraceae bacterium | reverse complement strand
ATATTTGTGAGATTATTTTTCGTCATTCAAGGCGAAAATCCGAAGTAATGCCTGTGGCCTTTCAAGGATTTTCAACGATGAATGACGGTAAATAGCTCGCAAAGATTCAATGGTTTCTGTTAGGGATTAGTATTATACTATGCCGCTACTTCAATTTTGCCGTCTTTGGCAGTTACTGTGATATCATCGCCATCTCTTATTTTGCCTTCCAGCAACATTTCAGCTACGGTATCCTCAACAGTATTTTGTATAACACGCCTTAGGGGTCTTGCGCCATATACCGGATCATAACCTTGTTCTGACAGCATATCTACTACTAAGTCATCAGCATTCATTGTAATGCCGATGGCTTTCATACGTGCATTAACCGTTTCGAGCATTTTAACACAAATTTCTTTTATGTTCTCTTTACTGAGCTTGTGGAATACAATAGTTTCATCGATTCTATTTAAAAATTCCGGTTTGAATACGCGCTTCACTTCTTCCATCACAGAGTCATGTATTCTTTCGTATTCATCACCATCTGTATTATCA
Source organism: Oscillospiraceae bacterium (assembly GCA_009785345.1). Lineage (GTDB taxonomy): Bacteria > Bacillota > Clostridia > Oscillospirales > Oscillospiraceae > WRMH01. Next base: position 20,839 of record WQWL01000046.1, on the reverse strand, counting down.
CCCTCTGCTTCATTTGCAGAAAATCCAAGTTTTGAACGGTTCTCCGTAATATTTCTTGCTCCTGCGTTTGATGTCATAACAATAACAGTGTTCTTAAAATCAACCGTCTGACCTTGAGAATCAGTAAGTATTCCATCTTCTAAAATTTGGAGCATTATATTGAATACATCTTCATGTGCTTTCTCAATTTCATCAAAAAGCAAAACTGAGTATGGCTTACGACGAACTTTTTCTGTTAAGTTTCCACCTTCATCATATCCTACATAGCCGGGCGGTGAACCAATCATTTTTGATGTCGTATGCTTGTCCATGTATTCTGACATGTCGATGCGTAACATCGCGTTCTCATCACCAAACATTGCTTCAGCAAGTGCTTTGCAGAGTTCAGTTTTACCTACACCTGTCGGACCAAGGAAAAGGAAAGAACCTATTGGACGTTTCGGATCTTTTAACCCGACTCTGCCACGCCGTAATGCTCTGGCAATTGCTTTGACAGCCGGGTCTTGTCCAACGACACGCTTATGTAGTGAATCCTCCATTTTTAGTAATCGTTCACTTTCATCCTGCGTTATGCTCGTCACAGGGATTCCCGTCCATCCGGATACAATCATTGCTATATCTTCTACATCAACACTTTTAGTGTTTCCGCTTTTTGCAATTTCCCAATTTTTACGTGCAGCTTCAATTTTCTCGTCAACATCCTTTTCTTTGTCTCTGATCATTGCTGCAGATTCAAAATCTTGGTTTGTTATCGCTGCTTCTTTTTCTTTCACAAGCTCATCTTTTTGAAGTTCAAGTTCTTTGAGATTTTCAGGTAATTTTAGTTTTTCTAATCTGACCTTAGATGAAGCTTCATCAACTAAGTCAATTGCTTTGTCTGGTAGAAATCTGTCATTAATATATCTTGCTGACAAACTTACCGCAGCTTCAATAGCTTCATCAGTAATTTTGAGATTGTGATGTTCTTCATATTTTTCACGCAGACCTTTGAGTATGCGCACTGATTCTTCCTGTGTTGGCTCACCAACTGTTACCGGCTGGAATCGACGTTCAAGGGCAGTGTCTTTTTCCACATGCTTTCTATACTCATTAAGCGTCGTTGCGCCTATGATTTGCATTTCGCCTCGACCAAGGAGAGGTTTAATAATGTTTGCTGCATCCATTGCACCTTCGGCTGCACCTGCTCCGATAATTGTGTGCATTTCGTCTATAAAGAGTATAATATCTCCAGCTTTTTGAACTTCATCAATGGCAGTTTTTATACGTTCTTCGAAGTCTCCACGATACTTTGTACCTGCCAGCATTCCACTCAAATCCAGCGTGACTACTCGCTTACCTAGCAAATTCTCGGGAGCTTCGCCTGCAACTATGGAAAGTGCCAGACCTTCTGCTATTGCTGTCTTACCAACGCCCGGTTCTCCAATGAGAACAGGGTTATTTTTAGTTCTACGTGAAAGAATCTGTATAACACGCTGAATTTCTGTTTTTCTACCTATGACAGGATCCAAATCACCGTTGACTGCAGCTTTCGTTAAATCTTTACTAAATTGGTCAAGTATTTTCGTATCTGCGTCTTTGACCCTCTCTGCCCCACCTCTATGAGCTGCAACAGGTGCCGCGCGGAATACATTGCTTCCGATTTCATTTATCAAGTCTGTGAATAACTTGTTGATATCTAATCCGGTCTTAAACAATATCTTCGCTGCCGCGCTATCATGTTCGCGTAGTAAACTTAGCAATATATGTTCCGGTTCTGCATTACTATGCCCGCGTTTATTGGCTTCCATAAAAGCCGTGTTCGCAATATGTCTCGCACTAGGCGAATAGCCTTTCGGCCTTTCTTCTGTGCTTTCGCCTCGACCGATGTACTTGACAATCAAGTCAAACACAAGGTCAGATTGTAACCCGGCATTACTCAGTATCCGAGCTGCGACACCACCGTCATCATTTAGTAAGCCATAGAGTAAGTGCTCACTTCCTACAACATTATGCTGCAAAGTGGTTGCTATATCTTGTGCTTGCTCAAATACAACTATTGAGCGTTCGCTGAATCCTGTGAATTTTTCTCCGTATCGCATTTTTGTGACCCTCCAGTTTCTTGAGTTCCCAACATTTTGATTTTGTCACGAAGCACTGCCGCTTTCTCGAACTCTTCATTTGCAATGGCTTCACGCATTTGTGCGTTTAGCTCACGTCGCATTTTCATATCCTCATCTACATCAGCATTTTGATTATGTGTTGTGTGTTGTCCACAACCACAAGAATTTGAGTTTCTCTCTTCAATCATACCGCTTGTTGGTCTTACCACGAATGGGAATACCGCACTTGTGGGAATCATCGGAATTGCCATAGACATTAGACCGTTATTACTTTTTGGAATGGCAAACATTTTTTCAAACATCTCCCCTACTGCTACATTGTGCTCATTGTTGAATAATTTTTCTATATCATAACCTGATTCAGTTGCACATTTTGAGCATAAGTTCGTCTCGCTAACGTTCCCATTAATATTTGATGAATATGAGAAGTTAACCTCGTTATTTCCACATTTTTGACATTTCATTTTTAATTACCTCCAAGAATTTTTTCTACGTCCATTTTACTTAGCACCTGAATGCATTAACATTTGTTTTAATATACTCGCTCTGAGACAGTCTCGGTCGAAAGGATTTACAGGTCTGAGTGCATTGTTACCAATTGCTGACATTATGAGTCTAGCTTCATTACCATTAATAGCATTATTTCTTTGCAGATTTGCAACTAATGCCTCTGCAGTATTTATATCCACACTATCACCAATTGCATTGACAGTATGCATTACAAGCATTTCATAATCCATTGCAATACGCCGTATTCTGATATATCCGCCGCCGCCGCGTCTGCTTTCCACGATATACCCATGCTCCGGTGAAAAGCGAGTTGATATAACATAATTTATCTGACTCGGAACGCAATTAAATCTTGATGCAAGCTCTGCACGCTGCAACTCGGCAATTCCGTTTTCATCCTTCAACATTTCATTAATGAATCCCGCAATTATATCACTCATTCCCATATATATGACCATTCCTTTGCTGTATTTTGTCACAAAATAATCATGAATAAGGGTAATCGTTTTGACTTTGACTATCTTTGACCTTTGACTATTGTACCCTATTTCCAAACTAATCACAACAGGCTCTTTGACCTTTCCTGACCTATCGGATATGACTACTGTCTACTATGCTGCACATACTCTCGTTTTCGTAAGTTTTCGTCATTTTTCGTGATTTTCCGTATGGTTACTACTCGCTAGTTTATAACGCCAAATGAGATAATACTCCTGTGAAATAACTTGCTGCCTCTGCATATAGATTTCACCGCGCATTTCCCAACATTATTGTTTAAGATTGCTACATTCTTTGGATAAGTTCACAAAATTGTAAAACAACGAAATATTATGTTGATTATTTACTGCCACTGGGTTAGACTACTCCTACTTCTCTTTTTTAACTCGGAGGAAATAAGCCGTTGTTTGACACATCATATATTGACCATTATCGTGAATATTTAACGAATGAACGCCGTGCATCTGCTAACACGGTTTCTTCATATATTCGTGATATAAAGCAATTCGCAGAACATCAGTGGAATGGTGAAAACGGCGATTTTAAGCATGTAACACCAGATGATGTTAAAAATTACTTGTCTAAATTGCAAGATAGCGGTCGCTCTGCAGCAACCGTGTCGAGATGTGTCGCATCATTGAGATCATTCTTCAGTCACATGATCGATGCCGGGCTTGAAGGACCAAATCCTGCTCTCGGAACACCAGCAATACATAATCCAAGAAAGGCACCTAGTATACTTTCAAGCAAAGAGATTGAACGTTTATTGGATCAGCCTGATGTTAATACACATAAAGGATGTCGCGACAAGGCAATGTTTGAAGTGCTCTATGCAACAGGAATCCGCGTAAGTGAATTAATTTCATTAAATCTTGATGATGTAAACTTATCAATAGGGTTCATCATATGCCGCACGGGCAAAGAAAGAACCATACCAATCTATGATAGTGCAGTTAGAGCAATTAATCACTATCTGTCCTTTTCGCGTCCAATGATGACAAAAAATGGTGAAATTTCATTGTTCGTCAACGTGGGAGGAGGCAGAATGTCTCGTCAAGGTTTTTGGAAAGTAATGAAGAGCTATTTAGAAAAGGCAAGCATAAGCGAAGATATCACACCAAAAGTACTTCGTCATTCATTTGCCGCTCATTTATTAGAAAATGGTGCTGACCTGCAATCTCTACAACAAATGCTCGGTCACTCCGATATTACATCAACACGAGCATATGTAAGAGTTATAAGTCAGCAATTAAAAGATGTTTATCAAAAAACACATCCTAGAGCATAGCTCCAGGATGTGTTTTTTAGGGGTTAGGGGCTAGTTCCCATGCTTTGACTTTTCCGTATACGCTTTGATTTACTATGGCGTCTAGCTCTATGTATTCATCCAGATACCTTGTATCCTTTACTACACCTTCTCTGTGTACAATTTCTACCATGCCCGCTTTATCATATGGCAGTCTGAGAGTCACATTCTTTTTTGTTGAAGAAAGGCTCTCTTCTATTTTTTGTAAAAGTGTATCTATTCCTTCACCCGTTTTCGCCGAAATTTCAACTATGCTATCCCCTCGTGGTCTAACATCCGAAGTGAGGACATCACATTTGTTGTAAGCTTCTAATCTTGGTGTATCATTCGCGCCTAACGCTGCAATCATTTCATCAACTACGTACACTTGCTCCATCCACTCACTGCTGGATGCATCAATTACATGCACAATAATATCTGCATATTTTAATTCTTCAAGAGTTGCCTTAAATGCATCTACTAGATGATGAGGCAGCTTACGAATAAATCCTACAGTATCAGAAATTAATACATCTTGCACCTCATTGACAACAAGACGTCTTGTCGTTGTATCAAGTGTGTCAAAAAGCCTGTTTTCCGCCTGTATACCAGCTCCGGTTAATGTATTTAGAAGGGTGGATTTCCCTGCATTTGTATATCCAACCAATGCAACTACCGGAATGTTGTTTTTTTCTCTCAAACGTCTTTGCGTATCGCGTGTGCGTATGACCTCACGGAGTTCTTCTCTTAATTTATCAATCTTGCGTCGAATATGTCGACGATCTGATTCAAGTTGAGTTTCACCGGGACCTCTCGTACCTATTGGTGCGCTTGTTCCTGTCTGGCTGACAAGATGCTTCCACATACCTGTAAGTCTCGGCAACAAATAATTATATTGAGCCAGTTCCACTTGGAGTCTGCCCTCACGTGTACGCGCACGTCCGGCGAATATATCCAAAATCAATGATGAACGGTCAATAACACGCAATCCTAGATCTTCTGTGAGTGCCCTCATCTGTGATGGTGACAGTTCATTATCGAACACAGCCACGGTACATTCATTCGCCTTTGCAAGTTCTTTTAATTCAGTTACTTTGCCTTCACCAATGAATGTTCTTGGCTCAGGCTTTGGACGGTTTTGCAAAACACGTCCAATACACATTCCACCGGCTGTTTCCAGAAGTGCTTCTAGCTCGTCCATACTTTCCTCAGTTGAACGGTCATGTATATTCATACTGTCTGCAGATAGCCCTGCAAGAACAGCTCTTTCAGGTTCAATAGGCTTCTTTACTTTTTCTATCAATACTTAGTCCTTTCCTTTCTGACGCGGACAAAATCACTATAGTAAAAGCCCGCGCATTATCTGCACGGGCCAGTGATTTATTACGTCTAAAAATCACAATAACTATTGATTACTGATTTTGATCCAGACCAAACTTTCTGTTGAACTTATCAACGCGTCCACTGGTATCTACCAGCTTTTGCTTGCCTGTATAAAAAGGATGGCACTTTGAGCATATCTCTACTCTGATATCTTTGCTAGTGCTCCCTGTTTCAATAATCTCACCGCATGCACACTTTATTGTAGTCTGCTGATAGTTTGGGTGTATTCCTTCTTTCATTGCTATTCACCTCTTTCAATTACTACGTACGGCGATAATTTTAACATAGACAATGGGTAAATGCAAGATGTTTTTCTGTTTATTTTATATAATTATTTCTTTACAAAGTAATAGTAACATGCGAAAATATACCTTAGTATTGCGAAAGGAATGATATAATATGAATGAGCGTTTATTCTCTGCACCCGGGCGAGTTGAAATTGGTGGTAACCACACCGACCATCAGCATGGTCGTGTACTTGCCGCAGCAATAAATTTAGAAGCTACTTGTAAAGCTGTTCCAAATGGCACAAATATCGTTAATATTACAAACAAACAATATGGCTCAATGAGTGTGGATTTGAGCAGTCTAAGTATAAAATATGAAGAAAAAGAAACCTCCGCTTCCCTGGTTCGCGGTGTTGCTGCGTGGTTTGCTGAACACGGGTACAAAGTCGGCGGATTTGATGCAGAAATCTCATCTACAATTCCAGCTGGTTCCGGCTTATCCAGCTCTGCTGCATTTGAAGTGCTTCTAGGCAATGTCTTTAAAGGACTTTTCGGCGCAGATGTTTCGCCATTAGATATAGCAATTGCAGGACAATATGCTGAAAATAAGTATTTCGGTAAGCCTTGCGGTCTGATGGATCAAGCGGCTTCCAGTTTTGGTGGCTTAAGTATGATTGATTTTAAAGACCCCCAAAATACCGTTGTAAAACCTATTAGAGCTGATTTGTCCGGATATGCACTTTGCGTTGTTGCAACCGGTGATGACCATGCAGATTTAACGGCTGAGTATGCTGCAATACCGGAAGAAATGAAAACTGTTGCTAACCATTTTGGCAAAGAATACTTGCGTGAGGTTTCTTCAGACACTTTTTATAACGAAATTGGAAACATGAAGAGCTTGAGTAAGCGGGCAATCTTGCGTGCAATTCACTTTTTTGCTGATCATGAGCGTGTTTTGAAACAAGCTGAAGCACTGGAGCGTGGCGACATACAAAAATTTCTTGACCTTGTCAATGAGTCCGGTCGCTCATCACTTGCATATCTTCAAAACGTATTTAGTTCATCAAATCCACATAATCAAGAATTGACACTAGCACTTGCACTCTCTGAGAAACTCCTCACAGGTAAAGGTGCATGGCGTGTGCATGGTGGTGGGTTTGCAGGAACGATTCTTGCATTTGTGCCCAATGACCTTAAAGATGAATATAACGAGCAAATGTCTGCCGTTTTCGGTAATGATTGTTGCCTATTCTTAAATGTTAGAAATGAAGGCGGAATAGAGGTACCCATTTATGAAAGAATTTACAATTGGAAAAAATGATGCCGGTCAACGGCTTGATAGGTTTACTGCAAAAGTAGTGCCATTGTTGCCGACTTCTTTAGTACAAAAATATATACGAATCAAACGAATTAAAGTTAACGGCAGAAGTGCAAAGCGCGATTATAAATTACTGCTCGACGATATCGTACAGATGTATGTAAATGACGAGTTCTTCGGTGTTTCCGGCGAAAGTGATGCATATCTTCATGTCAGAAATCATAACCTCGATATCGTATATGAAGATGATAACATTATTTTAGTCAATAAACCCGCCGGAATTCTCTGTCATAGTGATAGTAATGTTGACTACGCCTCCGTTATAGTAAAAGTACAGGCTTATCTATATCAAAGTGGTCAGTGGCGACCACAAGAAGAAAACTCATTCACTCCGGCGCTTTGCAACCGCATTGACCGCAATACTTCCGGAATTGTCATCGCAGCAAAGAACGCAGAGTCGCTTAGGATTATCAACGAGAAGATAAGGCTTCACGAGATTGAAAGATATTATCTTGCTGTCGTTCTTGGCAAACCAAAACCCCCGACAAACCGACTTGAAGGATACATTTTCAAGGACACGAAAAAAGGTCGTGTTTATGTAACACAAAGCAGCCAACGTGGCTCCAAATCGGCAATCATGGAATATACTACAGTTGCCACAACAGGCAAGTTATCACTCCTGGAATGCAATCTAATAACAGGTCGCACACATCAAATACGCGCTCAGCTTGCAAGTATTGATCACCCAATTCTAGGGGATGGTAAATATGGTAACGGTCAACTTAACAAGCAATATAACGAATCCAAGCAGGTGCTCTGCTCATATAAACTAACATTCACATTCAAAGAAAACGCAGGTATGCTCGAATATTTGAATGGGCAAACATTCAAAATACTCAATGTACCCTTTCGAGAGAAATATTTTCCAAGTTGAATGTATATTATTGTATATATGTCCGCAACTGTTGTAACTAAAACAGCATTTGCGGACATTACTTTTATTATAAGAAAAATATTTCTGTAGTTGTTGAGAAAAATACTCGACAAACCATTGACATTCCGTTAACAAAACTGTATATTGATTCTCACGCTCATTTTTATGATTGATGCGTATCCGGGAGTGAAGGAGGAGGATAAGTGGCCAAAGAGTTGATTCGCTTGTCGAAGTGTTCGATGGCGTTTGACGGAGACGTTGTTTTAGACAACATAGATCTGTGCATAAATGATAAAGAATTCCTCACATTATTGGGACCGAGTGGTTGTGGTAAAACTACAACTCTTCGGATAATTGGTGGTTTCCTGAAGCCTGCTTCCGGAGACGTGCTTTTCGATGGTGTGAGGATTAATGACGTTCCCCCTCATAAACGTGCCGTTAATACCGTTTTCCAAAAGTATGCTCTGTTTACCCATTTGAATGTATTTGAGAACATTGCCTTTGGTTTACGTCTCGCACGTCCCGGAGGAAAAAAACTTAGTAAAGACGAGATAGCATCTCGAGTAATGGAAATGCTTGAAGTCGTCAGCCTTAAGGGTTTTGAGAAGCGTGATGTTTCTTCGCTTTCCGGTGGTCAACAGCAACGTGTAGCAATAGCACGTGCCCTCGTTAATCGCCCCAAGGTTCTTTTATTGGATGAGCCACTCGGAGCCCTTGATATGCGTTTGCGTAAAGATATGCAAAATGAACTCAAGCAAATGCAGCAAGCCACAGGAATAACATTTATCTATGTTACCCATGACCAAGAAGAAGCTCTTGCGATGTCTGATACAGTTGTTGTTATGGAAAACGGTGTCATACAGCAAATCGGCACACCTGAGGATATCTATAATGAACCTGAAAATGCATTCGTAGCAGACTTCATTGGCGAGAGTAATATTGTTGATGGAATAATGCTCGACGACGGTCTTGTGGAGATATTTGGACGTAAGTTCAAATGCCTTGATAAAGGCTTTAAGCCATCAGAACCTGTTGATGTTGTTATCCGCCCGGAAGATATCGATATAGTCTCTCCCGAAAAGGGACAACTTACGGGCAAAGTTATAAGTGTCACTTTCCGTGGACTAATGTACGATATTATTGTTGATTTTAATGGTTTTAAGTGGCTTATCCAAACAACCGATTTAAGTCCAATAGGGACGACACTAGGTATAAAAATTGACCCTGATGGAATTCACATTATGAGCAAGAGTCAATTTTCCGGCATGTACGGTGACTATAGTTCATACAGTGCTGAATACGACGAAATCAGTGATGTCGATTACGAAGTTGAAATTGAGGATGCCGAAGGTGCAAGAGAGTAATCAGCTATGCTTTTGTAGGGACGAACTGCGTCCGCTCGCCTACATTTGTGTGAATTGTGGACGAACGCAGTTCGTCCCTACAGGAAGCCGTTAAAAACGGAGTTAAGCCATTAAAAGGAGGTGTGACTATGAAGCCAAAATATTTTGCAATTCCATATGTTGTTTGGATGGCGATTTTCGTTGTTGCACCTATTATTTTCGTCATTGTGTTTGCGTTCACTACACCTGACGGCTATCCGACGCTTCAAAACTTTGCAGCAATGGGAAGGTTTACAAATATATTCATTCGCTCATTTTGGTTAGCATTTGTAGCCACAGCAATCTGCATATTAATTGGCTATCCAATTGCATATATATTATCTCGAGAAGGTCCGAGATTACAGAAACTTATGCTTATGCTTATCATTTTACCAATGTGGATGAACTTCCTGCTTCGTACATATGCATGGATGTCAATACTTGAAAACACAGGTTTATTAAATCGTTTTCTTTCATTTGTCGGACTCCCAACACTTAATATAATTAACACACCAACTGCAGTCGTGATTGGTATGGTTTACAACTTTCTCCCATTCATGATTTTACCGATATATTCAGTTATTGTGAAGATCGATCAAAGTTTATACGAAGCCGCACAAGATTTGGGTGCAAATAATGTTACTGTTTTCCGCAAAGTAGTATTCCCTGTTAGTTTACCCGGTGTTTTGTCAGGCGTAATGATGGTTTTTGTTCCGGCAGTTTCCACATTTGTAATCACTCAGCTTCTGGGTGGTGGCATGGTTATGATGCTCGGTGACCTTATTGAAATGCACTTCTTGGGTACGGCATATAATCCACAACTCGGCTCTGCCATTGCTCTCGTAATGATGTTTGTTGTAATCATCTTTATGTATCTTGTAAATCGCTTTGGTGGTGAAGAAAAGGTGGTGACGGCATGAATAAAAAACCCGGCATATTAGGTCGTTCATATACTGCACTTATACTGCTATTCCTGTATGCACCTATCGCTATATTAATCATTTTTTCATTCAACAGCACCAGAAGCCGTACTGTATGGACGGGGTTCACACTTGATTGGTATCGATCATTATTTGCAAACAGCTCTATAATGGATGCTCTGTATACCTCTCTGATTGTAGCCCTCATATCTGCAGTAGTTGCCACAATCATTGGCACATTTGCCGCAATAGGCTTTCACAATATGCGTAGTAAATGGCGCACTCCATTAACACATATTAACAACATCCCAATGATGAATGCAGATATTGCAACTGCTGTATCCTTAAGCCTGCTGTTTATCACACTTGGTAGCGTTTTACGATTCAGATTGGGGTTCGGCACCCTCCTTCTTGCACACATTATATTCAACATTCCATATGTCGTGCTCTCAATCACACCAAAATTACGACAGCTTGATAATAATCTTGTTGATGCGGCATGTGATCTTGGTTGCACATGGATGAAAGCATTTTGGAAAGTCATTGTTCCAGAGATAAGACCCGGAATTGTAAATGGGTTAATAATTGCATTTACACTTTCAATTGATGACTTTGTTATAAGTTATTTCACAGCTGGCGGCAATATTATGACACTGCCAATGCAAATATTCTCTATGACTCGCAGACGCGTCAGCCCAGAAATAAATGCACTTTCAACCATCTTATTCTTGTCTGTGCTAGTATTACTTATAATTATTAATATTAGAGGTGCACGACAGGAAGAAAAACAAAAAAAGCGTCAAGCGGCGTTAAATAAATAATCCAAATATCGAGAGGAGAGCAGTTTGAATAAATTCAAACTTACGTAAGCATGTGCCAATTTGCTCTTCCTTCGGAAAACCACAAATTAATGCACGAGATGACCATATATAATTCATGGTCGTTTTGTACCAAGTGAAAGGAATGGTCATAAAAATGAAAAAAAAGATTTTATCAGCAGTGCTACTATGCACAATCCTATTAGCCTTACTCGCAGGTTGCGCAGACAGTTCAGGAGAACCAGAGGACACTATCTTTGTCCATAATTGGGGCTACTTTATCGACAGAGATGTGCTTAGAATTTTTGAAGAAGAATATGGCATACGTGTAAATTATCAAGAATTTGTTAATAATGAAACATTGTATTCCGCACTCAACTTGGGCGGAATGAGAGCTGATGTAATTATACCGTCTGACTATATGATTGCTCGTATGATAGATGAAGACATGCTCTATGAATTGAATTTTGACAATATTCCAAATTATGCGCTCATCGACCCAAGGTTCCGTGGTCTTGATTTTGACCCAGACAATAGATTCTCTGTAGCATACAAGGTTGGCACAGTTGGACTTATATACAATTCAGCTATGATTCCATACGAAATAACCAGTTGGAGCGCGTTATTTGATGAAAGATTTGCCGGTCAAATCTTGATGTTCGATAATCCTCGTGATGCTTTTGCTATCGCGTTAAAATATCTTGGATATGATATAAATACCACCAATGAAGATGAGATTTACCGAGCATTTGAATTACTTGTAGAACAAAGAGGCATTCTTCAAGCATATGTCATGGATCAAATATTTGATAAGCTTGAATCAGGTGAAGCTTGGATTGGTCCATACTATGCACCGGACTTTTTGACAATGCATGGAAATAATCCTGATTTAAGATTTGTGCGCCCTGTCGAAGGCACAAACTTCTTTGTTGATGCTATGGTTATCCCCAGAGGCGCTGAAAACAGAACCGCTGCCGAGAAGTTTATAAACTTCATGTCCCGTACAGATATTGCTCTTATGAATATGAGTTGGTCTTACTATGCATCTGCAAATTACGAGGCTGCAGCGATATTTGCCGCAGAACTCAGCCCGATGGAGCGAGAAGTCGTATTTGTCGGTGATGAGGATTATGCAAAAACAGAAGTTTTCCTACATCTCCCTCCCCATATCCTTGAGCTGTACGACAGACTATGGGTGCAATTAAGGGGCTAGGGTTTAGGGGTTAGGGGTTAGGGGTGAAATACCTAACCCTTCTACCAAGATAGGATAAAATAAGCATGTACATGAGTGTAATTATAAATCAAATGGTAGTGCTATTCATATTGATGGCAGTTGGCTTCGCACTGGGTAAAACTAAAATATTGAATCCAGATTCAAATAAAACTCTCACGAAGCTTATACTTTGTATTGCTCTGCCCGGCACGATTCTTAACTCCGTATTTGACAATGATATGAGTATCACAATTGGCGAAACATTTTTCTTCTTACTTATGTCATTTGTTACAATTTTGATTGCATTTATTGTCTCTGTACCCATTGTGCGATTAATGGGAGGAAAAAAATCAAATCGAGGCCTTCTCGTATTTATGTCTGTTTTTAGCAATAGTGCATTTATGGGTATCCCCGTTGCAATAGCTATATTCGACATTACCGCTGCATTTTATGCCTCCTTGTTCATTTTTGTATGGAACATAATTGTTTTCTCGCTGGGTATAGTAATGATTTCCGGCAAAAGTGGAAAGTTCGATGCAAAAATATTGCTTAACCCAGCATTTATTACAGCAATAATCGCCGTTCCAATAGCATTAATCGGAATAACACCTCATATGATCATTACAGAAACGGTACGAATTGCCGGAAGTATGACCACTCCTGTCGCTATGATCGTTACAGGCTCTATACTCGCGTATATGCCTATGAAAGCAATTTTTTCCGAATGGCGTATTTTCCCTGTAACATTACTAAAGTTGATTATCATACCAGTTGTAACGTGGTTGATTATGAGACAAATACTTACAAATGAACTTCAACTTGGGGTGATCGTACTAATTGCTGGTATGCCCATAGCCGCTATGGCACCCATGCTCGCAGTCGAGTATGATGGCAATGAGCCACTGGCATCGTCAGGCGTATTCATTACAACGCTTCTAAGCGGAATAACAATTCCACTGTTGGTGTATTTTTTGTTGATGTAATTACTGCGTTTCCAGTGCAATTATCGCATCAATTTCTATTGGTGCATTTTTGGGAAGACCTGCAACTTCAATTGTTGAACGTGCAGGTGGCTTCTCATCAAAGAACTCTGCATATGCTGCATTCATTTCAGCAAAGTCATTCATATCTGTCAAAAATATTGACAATTTAACAGCATTTTTCAAGGATGTCTTCCCTTGCTCTGCAATTGCTTCAAGATTTCGCAAACAACAACGAGTTTGCTCTGCTATTGTCTCAGGAAACTCACCTGTTGCCATATCGATGGGTAATTGACCGGAAATGAATAGAAAATCCCCGCTCCTAATAGCCTGTGAATACGGACCCACAGCTGCAGGTGCCTTATCTGTGCTAATTGGCTTTCTACTTACCATAATTACTTCTCCTCCAAGTATTTTTCAAATCACCCGCCTCCCGCGGGAGACCGTCTCTTTACTAAAGGGCATTACTACCCCCTAGACCCTAACCCCTAAGCTACTGATTATATTCAAATTCCAAATTATATATACTGATGGTATCTTCGTCTTCAATGCCTAGCTCCTCTAGACGCTTGTACACACCGGCATTGCGCAAGACTCTATCGAAATACATTCTTGACTCAAAATCTTCAAAGTTGACATTTTGCATCAAACGCTCAATCCATTCACCTTCGATTGTCCAAACATCATCAAACCTTTCAATAATAAGATCTTCTGGTGTTCCTTTGATACGTGGCTTTGGCACATAATCTGCTTCAAATACAGTGATTGGTGGTAATTCTCCAAGCTTTTCTGAAGTTGCGTTGACTAGTTCTTTGACTCCTGTATTCGTAGCTGCTGAAATCATAAACAGCTCATAGCCTTGTTCTTTTATGTATTTCACAAAACCCTCGGTAAGTTCCTCGTCCTGTGCAATATCACATTTGTTCGCTGCAACAATCTGTGGACGTTCCGCAAGTTCCGGATTATATTTTTGCAGCTCCTCATTTATCGTTATAAAGTCGGTTATCGGGTCTCTTCCCTCTGAACCTGACACATCTACGACATGAATTATTAATCTACAGCGGTCGATGTGACGCAAGAAGTCATGACCAAGACCTGTCCCCTCAGAAGCACCCTCAATTATGCCTGGAATATCCGCCATAATAAACGAGTGTCCATCACCCAAATATACAACACCAAGATTTGGAAACAGTGTTGTAAAATGATAGTCCGCAATCTTCGGATGAGCCTTAGACACGACTGATAATATTGTTGACTTACCAACGTTAGGATATCCGATTAATCCGACATCAGCTAAAAGTTTTAGTTCCAGCTCTACTTCAAGCTCTTCACCGGATAGTCCGCCTTTTGCAAAACGAGGTGCTTGACGAGTTGGAGTTGCAAAATGCTTATTACCCCAACCTCCATTACCACCACGAGCGATCCTGAATGTATCAGTGCTGGACATATCTACAACGACAGCACCGGATTCTTTTTCACGAACAACAGTACCCGGCGGAACACGAATTGTGAGATCCTTACCATCCTTACCGGCTTTATTTTTGCTTGATCCATCCGCACCATTATCTGCTGCATATTTTCTCTTATAACGAAAATCCATCAAAGTCGACATATTCGTATCAACTTTGAGTATTACATTACCACCACGACCACCGTCACCACCGTCAGGACCACCTGCTGCAACATACTTTTCACGATGAAATGACACCGCACCATTGCCGCCCTTACCGGCCTTAACGACTATAACAGCCTTATCAACAAACATTATTATGACCATTCCTTTCGTATTGCTCAGTCACAAAACAACCATCTTTCCTACTCTTCATAGACCTTTGGAGGACTTCTTTTGTGAGCACTAACTTTATGATAACTTGCAATCTTCTCCATATCTTCCGGAGAGCATACACCACTAGTCAAATACTCATCAATCGCACTATAGGTGACACCCATATCTTCTTCATCAGTCTGCCCATCATATAGCCCGGCTGACGGAGCCTTTTCGATTATTCGCTTTGGAACATCTAAGTATGTTAGAAATTTCCTCACTTCGGTTACTGTAAGGTCTGCGATTGGATTAAAATCAAACGCACCATCACCCCACTTAGTAAAGTAACCCATGTGACGCTCACTTCTATTACCTGTTCCAGCCACGAGCCTGTTTTCAGTTGTTGCAACTGCATATAGTGATGTCATTCGTAAACGTGGAGCGATATTTATTTCTGCAGACTCTGTGAGATTTGTCGCAGTATTGAGAGCTTTTTTAAGAGTTTCAGCAGTCTTCGTCAAATCCACCATCCGCTTTTCGATTCTAAATAACGTTGAAATAGTCATGGCATCTGTCATGTCTTCACCATAATTGCAACTTGATGAACACGGCATTATCAGACCAACAGTATTATCACATGCCATCTTACATAAGATGCCAACTAAAGCACAATCTTTACCACCACTATTGCCAAATACAACACCCGTAGCACCTGACTCAGTTAGCTGCTCCTTAATAAAAGCAACACGCTTTTCTGTTTCAACTTTATAATCACGCATATTTTATAATTCCATTTCCTTTTTATTCGTACTAATCCCCGTTTAAAAGAGTATTATCACGACAAGTAAATATTGTGCAGATCATTCAAATCTTCTATTTCGCCAACCACACCAATTAAAAGAAACAAATCAGTTATAGGCTCTTGTAATAGTTCTTTCAGAAGTGTCACCTTCTCGACCTCTCCTGTGCTACGCATATGCATTCTTGGACCCGTGCACACATGCTTCTCGTCACCAATGAGTATATGATTTTCATCAAAATATGATACCGCAACATCTTCGTTTATCAGCTCATTAATCTGTTTTTCCAGTTTTTCAAGGTCGATATCCGGCTTGACAGAAAAACTTAGAATGAACCCGCTTCGCACATCGGCATGACGATATTGATATGGCTTTACACCTTGCTCAATTAGGCAATATTCACAAATATCTTCAGCCGTGTGAACCATCAATCTTGTAGTAACAGACTTGAACACTATATCCGATACTTCTTGTGGTTTTGGTCCAAACAGTGTCGGGCGTGTCACAATGACCTCTTCGCCTATCCCTATGAGAAGATGAGCATTACGCCCTAGTTGCTCGTATATCAAGTCAAAATGCTCTACTATTACTCTTTTGCCTTTCCCTACAGCATAGAGAATTGCATCAGCAAGTTCATGTAGTTGCAAAAATGCTGATTCGAAACGTATGTCAACGTGATATGTATGAGCGGTATAGAACCCTGTGTCTTCAACAGTCAATAGTGGCAGAGGACGAATATTAACACCTTCATCATCATTTGTCAATTCAAGTCCGGGAAACATACCTTTTATTATCATGCTTTTTCCACTTCCGGAAACACCAATAAGCCCAATGATTTTATCAAACGGACTTAGATATTGTTGCGCAATCTGCATACCAAGATCAACCATGCGCTCATTCCCTCTCGGAGCAAAAAATATACTATAAAGATGACTCTTTTGCATTCTTGCTGAATATGCCATTATCGTGCGCCTCCTTATTCCTAAATCGTATTCTAATTGTAATGGCTAAACATCAGCATGTCAATATTTCTTCTCAATTACCAACCGTTTTCTATTTCTTCGCGAATAATTTCAACATAACGTTTTGCTTTATGTTCGTCATTATTTATTGTATATACATCTCTTTGTGTTATTTCTAATGTACAACCCTTTGCAGCTTTGATGGTTTGCTTCATATGTTCACGAAAGGCATCTTCATCCAAAACTTTGTCAACACCAAGATAATTTGGACTTGGTTTCCTGTGAAAAATAATTTTTCGCCCTCTAAGTTGTTCTGCCATGTAATCTATATCACACCAAGGCGAAATTGATACTTTCCTCAAATTATTCATTTTGCTTATGCAGCTCTCCCAAATCGCATGAACGTGTTCACAACAACCATATGACAACAACCCAAAATTGTCGGAAATTTCTTTATAATATGGAAAAATAAATTCTTCAAACATTGCCGGAGATATAGCCACTGTCTCCTGTGAATCCATGTATCCCCAGAGATCTGTTGTTTTCAGTTCAGTGGCATTTTTCTTTGGTAACTCATCAGTAAAGCACCAGCTTCCTTGACCTAGATCTTCTGAAAAAGTCGTTGCTTCCAGTAATTTTTCAGATTCTAAGTATCGAAAATACTGCAAAGTGTCAGCCGTATACTTTTTCATCATTTCGTGGAATAACTCCGGACAATCCAACATTGCGATATACATTGTTTCCATACTCATAATATGCACAATATCCTGTGTGGGAACAGAGTATAAGCAATTTATCACTTCTCTTACTGGAATAATATCACCAAAAATATTTTCGAGAAATTGCTTGTCTTCATCTGTTTTAGCTTTATTATTAACAATCTTAGATTCACCGAGCTTTTCAAAATCATCTTCAAGATCGTGAATGTAATGTATGAATTTATGCCCTACACTACCCTGTGCCTGTGTTTTCTTTACTTTCATACTAAAAGGTATTAAATGAATGTCCTTTTGTAAAGGAAAATAATTTGGTACAGGAAAGTCATCGTGAAAGAGTTCATGATTCAAGAAATTTCTATAAAGCGCAGATTCAATTTCTCTTGCCCTCTCGCTTTCGCAACGCAATCTCTTTGGAATCACTTCATCTTGGAATGTCCACAATTCAAGATGAACCATCGGACGTTCACCTTCACAAGCATTATGACGATACCAGTTTTGGATAGTATCTGCATTTTCATCAGATTTAGCATATTCCAACTGCTTTTTTGCCAAATCTCTCAAAATAATTCTGTCTTTGTTTGAAATTATATCACTCATTTATCAATTCACCTTGTAATATAAGATTCTTGTTCAAACGCGGGGACTGACCCCGCGTCTTTTTGTCATTCTTAGTCTCTCTCAAAGATATCTCGTGTATACACCTTATGCCTAACCGGTTCAAGCTCCGGGCTGAATCTATTTGCAACAATTACATCACATGTTGCAAAAAATTCATCTTTGTCGCGCACAACCTTTGAGCGGTAAAAATGGTCTTCATCCAACGCAGGTTCATAAACCACAACCTCTACACCTTTTGCCTTCAGACGCTTCATTACACCTTGTATTGATGACTGTCTGAAGTTATCAGAGCCTGCTTTCATAGTCAACCTAAAAATGCCCACGATATTTGGATTCATAGCCAGTATTTGCTCAGAAATATGATCCTTACGTGTACGATTAGCATCAACAATCGCTCCGATTAGGTTGCTTGGAACATCATTGAAGTTTGCAAATAATTGCTTCGTATCTTTCGGCAAGCAATAACCACCATATCCAAAAGACGGATTATTGTAAGTTGATCCGATACGCGGGTCATGGCACACACCCTCAATTATTTGAGCAGTATCCAAACCACGTAATTCAGCATATGTGTCCAACTCGTTGAAGAATGAAACGCGTAGCGCCAAGAAAGTATTTGCAAAAAGCTTAACAGCCTCTGCCTCAGTTGACCCTGTGTAAAGTACAGGTACATCATCCTTCAATGCAACACTGAGCAACATCTTCCCAAACAACTCAGCTCTCTCACTTTGTTCACCAATAATAATACGGGATGGATATAAATTATCATAAAGAGCCCGACCCTCACGCAAAAACTCCGGCGAGAAAATTATGTTGTCTGTATTAAATCTCTTCCTTGCACTCTCCGTATATCCAACCGGAATTGTTGATTTGATAATCATAGTTGCATCAGGGTTAATATTCGTAATATCAGTGATTGTAGCGTCGAGGATGCTCGTATCGAAATAATTGAGTGTAGGATCATAGTTTGTTGGCACTGCGATAACTATAAATTCTGCATCAGTATATGCAACTGTACCATCTGTAGTTGCCTGCAGATTTAGTTGCTTCGTGCTCATATACTCTTCAATTTCAGCATCCGATATAGGTGAAATGCGATTATTCACAGCATCCACTTTAGATTGGTCTATGTCAAAAGCCTTCACATCATGCTCTTGTGCCAATAAGACAGCTAATGATAATCCAACATACCCGATCCCAACTATTGTAATATTCATTTTCATCTCCTAATAAATATATCTAATCCGTGACAGAATGGTATTCTTTGTACCAATCTACAAATTTTTGTAGCCCCTCTTCTATAGGCGTGCTTGGTTTAAAGTCGAAGTCATTCATTAAATCTGTAACATCAGCATAAGTCTGATAAACATCACCTGCTTGCATTGGTAAGAATTCTTTTTTAGCTTTTTTCCTAATTGTTTTTTCCAATGTCTCGATAAAATCCATTAGCTTTTCAGGACGATTATTACCGATATTATATATCCTATATGGCACACCATCAACTTTTCTTTTCATTGGGTTCAGTAATATATTATTAATTCCTTGCACAATGTCATCGATATAAGTAAAATCGCGGTACATATCTCCGTTGTTATAAATTGAGATTGGCTCATTATCTATGATTTTTTTTGTAAAACTGAAATATGCCATATCCGGGCGTCCATAAGGACCATATACTGTGAAAAAGCGTAAACCTGTTGTTGGAATGTTATACAAATGGCTATATGTATGTGCCATTAGCTCATTACTTTTTTTGGTCGCAGCATATAAGCTGATAGGGTTATCAACATTATCATGTGTAGAGAACGGTGTTTTTTCCTGGTTGCCGTATACTGAACTTGATGAAGCATATAGTAAATATTCGACAGGATAATGACGACAAGCTTCAAGGATATTTAAGAAACCCGCTATATTACTTTCTATATAAGCACGTGGATTTTCAATCGAATACCTAACACCAGCCTGAGCAGCAAGATTCACCACCACTTCCGGGCGATATGTTTCAAATAGTTCCACAACGGCTTCGTTGTCGGCTAAGTCCCCTTTTACAAAGGTGAAATTGTCGTATGTATTCAAAATTTTTAAGCGACTTTGCTTTAAACTTACGTCATAGTAATCGTTTAAGTTATCAAAGCCAATAATTGTTGCGCCTTGATCTAGCAGGCTTTTTGACAAATAAAAACCAATAAAACCGGCTGTTCCTGTGATTAGTGTTTTTTTCATTTTAACATCCTTACTCAATACTTGTTCTAGTTTGGCTATCGTATCAGCTGTGTTTCATTATATTAGAGTCTGCGGATAAACTATGTTTTCGCAAAATGCCAGCCAAAAAATAGAGTTTTGAACATCCTGAAAATTTGACACAAGAGTTCCCTAAGGAGATGTGCGACATTCATGCAAAATATGTT
>WQWL01000045.1 GCA_009785345.1 Oscillospiraceae bacterium | reverse complement strand
TGAATGCCTATAACTTTGGTGCATCGCTGTGTACTAAATCAGCACTTGTTGCTCGCGATGCAGATATCCTGAAAGATATAAAAAGGCATTCCCCTGTGATAGTGAACATTTCAATTACTACAGTAGATGATGGACTATGTAAAATAATTGAGCCAAATGTATCGGTAAGTTCTGAGCGTTTTGAAGCTATTCGGAAGCTTTCTGATAGTGGGATTTTCTGTGGAGTTTTGTTAGTACCTGTGTTGCCTTTTATTTGTGATACTGAAGAAAATATCCTGAGCATTATACGAATGGCCAAAGATGCAGGCGCCAAATACGTATATAGCTATATGGGAATGACATTGCGACAGGGTAACAGAGAGTATTATTATGAGAATTTGGACAGATTTTTCCCGGGTGTGAAAGAGAAGTACGAAAAAAGATACGGTTACAGATACAGTCTTTCTTCTCCACGAATCAAGAAATTGTGGCAGATATATGAGGAGGAATGCAAGAAATTGGGGTTGTTGTGTAATATGAGATCAATAATTCGCAGTTACAAAGCCGGATATAAACAAGAACAATTGTCTTTGTTTTAGTGAAAATTATCTCAATTCATTTCACCGCCAAAGGCGCAGGTGACTCATTCCTGTGCCTTTGGGGTTTAAATCAATTGCTTCAAAAAATTATCCGCGTAGTCCTTTTTTCTTATAAGCTACGATAAATAGCACTAGCAATATCACCGCATTAGCCACCATTACGATTACTGCACGCGTGTAATCAGGATCAGGTATGTCATATGTAAATCCGGGGTATGCTCGCATGACCAAGGGGAATAGAACAGCACCTATCTGATATGAGAATAAAAATTGTGCAAAGCGTCCAATTCCTTCATTAAACATTGCTACTATTGGGATAAATGCCAGTACCATCATTATCGGCATAGAGTAAGCAGTGGCCTGTTGTACATTCTTTGAAAAAATACCTATTGCGCCACCCAGCAGAGATGATGAAATTATGCCGAACAGGGACAGTATGCAGAACCACAGCAAAATTTCGCCGGTAAAACCACCCAATATTGCCATAATAGCAAGTGTTACAATAGTAACAATAGCAAAGAAAAGTGCCATGCCACCAATGTACTGCCAAGGCTTCACGCCTGCCATCACAAGAAAACGTAAACCTTTATACTCC
The DNA here is from genome assembly GCA_009785345.1 of Oscillospiraceae bacterium. Lineage (GTDB taxonomy): Bacteria > Bacillota > Clostridia > Oscillospirales > Oscillospiraceae > WRMH01. The sequence goes on along the minus strand of WQWL01000045.1, from coordinate 20,311 downwards.
ACATCTTCTGCCACGTTGTTTGAAATGGCTATCATGGGTCCGGCGCCGATTAGGATACCGGCAAAGTTTGCCATTTGTATACTTATTGGATCTGGCATAAACTGTCCAAAGAGTATGCCCATAATTGGCCACATTATAAACATAGACAGCACCGTCATGTTTTTTGGCAAGTCTACAGCCTGTTTCGTAAATAGAGCTTTTACAGCATTCATACTTCTGTCACCCCCGTCATTTTCATAAACACAGCACCTAAGTCAGGCACGGTTTTAAAGGAATTATGTTTTTCGCATATCTCTGTGGGCGTACCTTGTTCTACTATAACGCCTTCATGCAGAAGCGCTACATGATTACATAAATCTACAGCTTCTTCCATGTTGTGTGTTGTCAGAAAGATGGTAGTTCCTTCGTCACGTAGATTATATATTAATTTGTGAATTTGGCGACCTGTGGTGGGATCAAGTGCGCCGGTAGGTTCGTCCAAAAATAGAACTTTTGGTGAATGCAGAATCGCACGTGCCAAAGCCAAACGTTGACGCATACCTTTGGAAAGTTTGGAAACAGGGGTCTTTGCTTCTTTGCCTAAACCTACACTTTCAAGCGCCTCTTGAACTTTGTTTCTATTGACACCATAAATTCCGGCGAACAGGTTAAGATTATCTGTAGTGGAAAGACGTTTGTATAGTCCATCTTCTTCCAACATTAACCCTGTTTCTATGGGCGATGCTCCGATGTTGTACTCGCCACCTTCGGGAGTTAGTTGATGCGTGAGTATGTTGATTATTGTGGTTTTACCTGAGCCGGAAGGTCCCAGTAACCCAAAAATTTCTTTCGGCTCAACGTTGAAACTTACATCGCTAAGCACAGTTTTATCGCCAAATCGCTTGACAATATTGGTCATTGAAATCAAATGTATATCCTCCTATTTAATTTTCGTGTCATCAAATCACTGTACGTACAACAATTGACATCACAATTTTTTTATTATAGTACTTCATTGTTTAAAAAGCAAAAAATGTGATGAATTTCAACATTCTGCTTTTTAGCGTATATGTACTGTTGCTTAGTGTGGTGTTAATCAGAGTCTGCTTTGATATTATTCATATTCTCAACATCAAGTCCACGACCTATGTATGTCTTATTACCTACAACATGTATGTTATCGCCAAATATGACGGGCTTTCTTCCTAAAGCTTCACAAAACGCTTTGTGAGCCGGTGACTCTTGTGCCTTAATGTTAGTGAATGCAATAGGTAGGCTGTATGCAAGGAAAATATTTTTGCTTGATTGAAGCTGAAAATGTATATGGGGTGCAGTGCAATTTCCTGAGTTTCCACACCGCGCAATCACTTGTCCCTGCTTCACTTTGTCGCCCTTTTTCACGATAACGCTGCCCGGCATTAGATGCACAGTCAAGCTATATTCGCTGTCGTTATGTTTAATCATAACGTAGTTACCTCGATGTGACCATGTATCACAATATGCTTGCAAGTTTTTGGTGCGACTGTCGGGGTGATTATTACTTATTTTTACAACAACACCGTCAGCAATAGCAATCACATCTTTACCATAACAGGGATACTCTTCGACATTTGTTGGTAGTGCACCCCATTCGTCGTCATCAGGGGTTGTTCCATCTTCATCTTCCATGATGTTAAAATCATAGGCATTACGCTCAGAACCAAACCTTCCTCCCGAGTGATATTCCCCCTTACGAAACCCACCGTTGCCTACAGTCCACTTGCCTGTAAATGGGAGAATATAATCACTTTTGTTTGTGTAGGTTTCTATGGTCGGTAGCTTAAATCCATTTCGGATAAACATGTAAAGCGTGGGGAAAAATAAAATTGTAAGTGGGTATACAACAGAATTTATAAAAAGCACCACAAATATCACTTGGAAAATCTGCCACACAATTGAAGGCACATCAAAAGCCCTGCCATCCAAAAACATTAGTATAAGAAATACACCAAGTGCCACAAAGCACCTGTGCGAAGCATGCGTATAATTTATCAAAAACCCTTTAATCTTCTTCATTTGAATCATCCCTTTCATTTTCAAGAATAACAATGGCTTCTTCAGCCCATTCAAGCCTTGCTTTGCGTATATACTCTCCATGCAAGGCAACTATCTTCCAATATTTCATAACCTTCCGCCCGAGATTAGCTTCTTCCTCAGCAAGCATATCATTAACCCCATCTAATGTATTTGCAAAAGTCAGATATTGGTTTCTAAAATCGTACAGCATTTGCAACGCAATATCATCATCTGCTTCACCCATAAAGGCCAGGCGCATCAGGAATGGGTTTTTCCCCTGCATGAACTTCTTGACTCCTTCTTCGGGTGCTGATAACCAATCCACCAATGCTTTCTTTCCGTTTGGTGTGATGGAGTAGACTCGCTTATTTGGTTTTTCAGTTTGCATGATGCGCTCACTGACGAGCCAACCACACTTCTCCATAGTGTCAAGCTCTTTGTATATCTGCTGAGATGTAGCGTGCCAGAAATACGCCAATGATTCGTCAAACTCTTTGACCATCTCATATCCGGTCATTGAGTTGTAGTTTAAAAGTCCAAGCAATCCATACCGTAATGACATAGTAATAACCGCCTTTCATATATTCAATAATTTGATTATACAATAAAATGAATATACTGTCAAGTGTAAAATTTTGAAACAAGGGTGGAAGGGGCTGTTGCAAAATGATGCAATAGCCCCTAAAACGTGCAGAACTGAGCATTCGTCATTGCTGGCCGGAGCCTGTCCTGAACTTGATTCAGGAAGCCGCAATCCCCTTGATAATACGTACCATTTATGGGATTCCGGGTCAAGCCGAGGCTGCTGAAAAAGTCCCATTTGTCATCCCGGGCTTGACCCGGGATATATTACAAAGCTTGATTCTATCAGATTGCGGCTCGGAGGCCGCAATGACGATAGGTAAAAATATGCACTTTGTCAGCGACCTCGCCTCCGAGCCGCAACCCCCTGAATAATGCGCATTTTATCAAATAGATTCCGTGTCAAGCACGGAATGACGGGTTGTTCAGTTTTATGTGTTTTGCAACAGCCCCTTCATAATTAACTAATAATTCATACTCCGTCATGAAAATGTGCTGCAACACAATAATGTTCGAGGAAATGTTAACGGAAAATTCACAATCAAAATGTTAAAATTCATAATTAATTCAAACAATCATGATAAAATAAGTCAAGATTACGGAATAAATTATGAATAAATTTTGTAGAAATGTAATAGATAGGAGAAATTTTGTGAAGAAAACACGCAGAGAAACAAGGAAAAATACGAAAAGTAAAGTAATAGCGATAATGCTTGCGATAATGCTGATGGTGCCAATGGTTACAGCAGCAGTAGTTGAGGGGATTGTAGATTACAATTTGGTTCAAGAAGCTTCGGACAATTCCGAAGCAAGTGCGGGTTCTGCACAGAACATCGAACAAAGAACAGATTATGATGATAATGAATCTGACTGGTCTGCAGATTGTGTAGATGAAGACGCGGACTTAACTTTTGATGAAGATATTCTTGATCAAAATGACAGTTTATATTATTTGGAAGGATTAGATGAAGAAGATTCGAAAGAGCATGAAGAGTTTTATATAGAAATTGAACCTTTAACAAATATATTCTTAGGACCGGGATCGATATTTTGGGACGTTATGGACGCTTTTGACGCAGCTCCAACTGATGGTACAGAATTTATTATAGAGCTTGGTACAAACATTGATGTCTCTATGTGGAATTTCACCCATGTTAGACCGGGAACAAATATTGTTCTTATAGGAAGCTATACATTAACAATGTGGGGCAATTCAGCTGTTATTACTGTAGATGGAACATTCACATTAGATGGACCAACATTAACACGTCAAGCCGCTTATTCAGGACCCGGAGTTAATGTTAATTCTGGTGGAGCATTCACTATGAACTCAGGTACAATCAGAAATCAAAACAATGGTGTAAATGTTCGCCCTAATGCGACATTTACAATGAATAATGGAGTTATTGAAAATAATAGAGGCATGACAGGTGCCGGAGTTAATATTCCGTTGATGGCTCCCGGAAATGCGACAGATGGTCGTTTCTACATGTTCGGTGGACAAATTATAAACAATGTAGCAACACTTGCCGGTGGCGGCGGTGTAACATCTGCAGGAACATTCATTATGCACAATGGTCTTATCTCAGGAAATGAAGCTTTAGGAACCGGTCACGGCGGTGGTGTAAATATTGCAGGCGGATCGGCAAGTCCAGCAAATTTTATTATGCACGGTGGAACCATTAATAATAACCGGACAACAGTTAATCACGGTGGCGGTGTGTATATAGGTCCGTTTGATTCATTTGTAATGAATTATGGAACTATAAGCAATAACACAGCCGGTGGAAACTGGGGCGGCGGCGGAGTTGCTTCACTTGGTCAATTCACAATGCATGATGGTCATATATTTGGAAACACATCGTTAACAGATGGCGGTGGTGTCTCCGGAACACTTACCATGATTAATGGTACAATTAGAAATAACACTGCTGTAAGAGGTGGTGGAGTAGCAGCTGACTGGAATCTCAACATAACAGGCGGTTTAATACATAACAATATTGCAACAGGTGCAGGTGGTGGTGGAGTATTTGTTCCGGCATTTGCAGGAAATGTTAATATTGGTAATGCTACAATTAGAGACAACACAGCACTTAATGGTAATGGTGGCGGTGTATTCTCGAATCACTCGGTAACAGTTTCAAATACAATTATAAGAAATAACACTGCTGAAAATGGTGGTGGTGTTGCTGTATCAAATTCTACATTCAATATGAACGGTGGCTCTATCAATAACAATGATGCCAGTCTATACGGTGGTGGAATATATGCATTCCATAATGGTGTTGTCAATCTTAATAGTGGTTACATTGTAGATAACTTTGCACAGTTCCAAGGTGGTGGAATATTTACAGAAAGATATATTTACGAGAATCCTCTTCCACCGATAGGAACACCCGGTCTGTATGATAATCTAAATATTTATATAGATGATGTTGTAATAGCAGGAAACACAGCAGGTTCCGGGATTTTTGAAACTCCATCAAACTACAATATATTACCGTTTGGTCATTTATTGAATAACTACCAAATAAATTATGTGTATGGTGGAAGATTAGTTAGTATTACATTCAATCTTAATAGTGGTAATGTTGCAAATAACACTAATGATATTACAAGAGAAATGCAAATTGGAACCTCTGTAGGATTGGCAAATGTACCAAACCCAAGTCTACATGGATATGTGCTGACAGGTTGGAGACTTGCAGATACAACACATACAGCAGTTCAAGTCGGCGAACTTGTTATTGCAGAACCTGTAACATTTGTTGCACAATGGGAACGTAATCCTGCCATGTGGTTTACTGTAACATATGCTCCGGGAACACAAGGGGCGTTTACAGAGCAAGTATTTACAAATATTTTTTACGGCACAGCAACTCCGGCATTTGTCGGAACACCCCAGGGTAATACCGGATGGACATTTGTAGGATGGGAACCTCAAGTAGCTGCAACAGTTAACGCAAACGTTACATATGTTGCACAATGGGAGCCGATAATCGTTGAAACTCCCGCTGAGTATCGCAATATTCGCATTTACTACTACATGCTGGAAAACGGCATTTTAGAACGTGACACAGACAACAATCCATATGGTCGTCAATACACCTATAGAGTGGGAGATACATTTGATTTAGGAAATGTACTCGATAGAGATGATCTTGATGGCGATAACGACTACGTTTTTGAAGGCTGGCTGGTGCATGTGAACGGAATGCCACATCAATATTATATTTATGGCAAAGATACGAATGAACTTCACGGTACATTTGTAGTTCCTGCACCTGCAATATTGCCATTAATGCACGGGTTCGCTTATAGCGCGGATAGAAATGTTGTTGGAGGCACAATAAGTTTAGTTGCAGTGTGGTCAGTGTATGAGGCAGAAGAAGCCACTACGGATGGTGGTCAAGGCAATCAAAGTGAAGAAGGAGTACTCCCAAGAACCGGAATAGAAAATAGCGCATTATTGTGGATCGCATTGACAGTACTTTCTCTCTTTGTTGGGCTTGTTACTGTAATAAAGCTCAAAGGAGTTATACAAAAAGGCGGTTTAGAGAGATAAAAGTTTCGAAAAATGCAAAACAGTAGGGGGGCGAAACATAGAATAATTATCCATGTATTTTAGTGGACAAATATATGAATATCACCAATCAATACAATGCAAAAGGGGCTGTTGCAAAATGATGCAATAGTCCCTAAAAAATGCAGAAATGAGCATTCGTCATTGCTGGCCGGAGCCTGTCCTGAACTTGATTCAGGAAGCCGCAATCTAAATAGAATCAAGCTTTGTCATGGATCCCAGGTCAAGCCCGAGATGACAGGTTTTTCGGTTTTCTGTCTGTCTACTTGACAGGGGGCACTTCATTTTGCAACAACCCCTTTGTTCTATCAGTGTTCAGTATAAAAAATGTGTTTCATGCAAAATATTTACATGAATTGTCAAAAATTTGAAACTCTTATGAATAAATAGACTGTTAAAATGAACTTGTCGAGTTGTATATTTGCTTATTATTTTGACAAGTTCATATAATACTACGACAATATTTAAATTTCGAGGAGGACAGAATGAGAGTAGGTACGTATTTGAGGAGATTGCTAGCTGTTTTAATGGCGTTGACTATATTGATGTCAACAATGGCGGTCACGACGGCATTTGCAGTAGATAATGATGCAGTATTAGCTCATGAACAAGAACTTTATCCCCTGAATTATACCGATGATAGTTTGAATGAGGTTGCTGACGAGAGTGATGAATACGACAACTATACTCTGACAATGGATGAACTAGAATTGGAAGAGTATGAATCTCAAGAGCGTTTATTGCAAAATTACACAATGACACATTGGGGCTTTGATGGTGTGTTAAATCATGGAGCAACCGTAACAGGTAATAGGATATATAATACAGGCGGAAATATATCTTTTGTACCAGGTAGGGATGGTAATGGTCAAGCATTATTATTTGATGGCAATAGTGGTGTGAATTTGGGGAGCAATCTGATTAACTCGTACACTTACACTATTTCGCTTTGGATTAACCCCTCCCGTCTCACCGGGGCAACAACGGCTTTTATAGGCGGAGTTGAAATGGACAGATATGTATCCATAGTACCAAGGAGCATATTTGGTCCTCATAGAACATACTTGCTAGGTGTCAACCGATATCGTCCAAGAATTCATTTAGGTAGCGGAAACACTGCCGATTTGGGTAATCCTACAGGAACAGGCAGAATACCACTCAATGAGTGGACTCATCTTGTAGCAGTCGTGGACGGACAAAATGCACGATTCTATATTAATGGGATCAACCGTGGAACAGCAAATAATTTCCCAACGATTTTTGCTGGTGGCAATGCAGAATACTTTGCGTTGGGTGTTAATTGGCTGAATTTCCCATTTATGGGTATGATGGATGATCTTACAATCTGGGATAATGCGAGACTTACATCGGACGGAGTTCGTGCTTTATATGAAGGCAACACTGTTGCTCCTGAAGATGTGATTCCGGGAACTCACACTCCACTTGAAGTACCACCTGTTCCGGAAGGAACACTTAATCCACAAATCCCCGAACGTAACGAGCATGGACAACGTGTTTGGAGTTTTAGCGGGGATTTAGGCGGAGCAATAGCTATTGTTCCGGAAAATGGGCTGGCTAATATCATTAGCAATGACATTACACGTGCAACTCCGCAATTTGTGGCGGACAGACATGGTAATGCATATGGTGCGTTGAGGTTAGACGGAACATATGGAATATATCTTGGAGCAGGCATTATTGACAGCCGTAATTACACAATATCTTTCTGGATGAGACCAGAGACTTCTGCGGAAAATAGTCAAATACTTCCTAACAGCTCTGCTTCTGTGTTTTTTGCAGCTGTTGCAGAAAATCAATGGCTAACTGTACAGCCTGCTACTAATTTTGCCACTCAAGCTGCAGCTGCTCCCTTTGCTCAAGGAAGGTTGGCTCTTAGGGCTCATATGGGTAATTTGGCAGCAGCTCAACAGAATAGGGATTATGTATCAAATAGAAGACTAATTGTAGATGAATGGCAACATATTGCAATTTCAGTTTCTTTTGGGCATGCAACGTTTTATGTAAACGGTCAACGTCAAGCTCCGGCATTTCCAGGCATTGCTGGGGGCGGAAGTCCAACGAACCATAACCGTCCAGGCATAGCAAATAGTGGGCCGAATATGGGACCAACATTTTTCTGTGAAGGATTAGGCCATTTCTTCCTAGGTGTCAGTCACCTCCCGGATGTACCGAACTTTGTAGGAACCATTGACGACCTTCGAATAATTAATAGCGGATTATCTGCAACTGAAATTGCAGAACTTGCAAACTTCAATGGCGATTTATCCAGATACATAGCACCGGGTTTAAATACAAATTACAATGATCCTCCTGCACCAACATTTACAAATGCAACAACACATGATCCTTCGATTACAAGATCAAGAGTAGGATCAGAAAACGGGTATCTCTATGTTGTTGGAACATTTTTGCAAGGTGCAAGAACAAGAGATTTGATGAACTGGGAGCAAATAAACTATATTGAATACACAGTGTATGAAAACACCAACAATCTTGTCTTTTTCCCTGAAGACAACCCCGATAGTTCAGTTCAAACAATGTCGGAGCAAGTTCGCAGAGTAATGCCAGGCGGTCCACAAATGCAATACGGTGATAGAGGTAGAATACTTATATGGGCGGCAGATCTCTTTGAAATGCCGGATGGTAGATTCTTCCTGTACTATAGCATCAGCAATTGGGGAAGTCCACGGAGCGGAATAGGTCTTGCCATCTCAACAAGCGGTCCTGAAGGTCCATTTGTAACGCAAGGTCTAATAGTAACCAGCCAAGCTGCGACAATTCCACCGAACACGACACCTACAGGGGTATCTTGGGCAAATCAGCAAAATCGACTTCCAAATGCAATAGATTCCTATGTGTTTTTCTGCAGCAATGATAGATTTTGGATGCTCTATGGCTCATGGTTTGGCGGATTTTTCATAATGGAACTCAATCCGACTACCGGAATTCCGATTCCTCATACAGAGTCCGCGCTTAACGCCGAAAATGATGGTCACGGTAGAAAGTTGATTGCCAGCAACCACATCAGTATAGAGGGTGGACATATCCAATATAGCGAAGCTTCAGGCTATTACTATCTATTTGGTTCCTGGGGTTCACTTGCCTATTATGCCGGATATAATGTGCGTGTATTCCGTTCGCGCAATCCATACGGACCCTTTGAGGATGCAAGATTCAGAAGGTTAAATGAAGAGGTTAATCCACTATCGGGCGGAGGAAACACATTTAATATGATAGACCTTCCCAGAGAAGATTACGCTGGATATCCTGCCGGAGAGTTGTTCCAATTTAATATGATGGGCAACAAAATATTAGGTAGCTACCAGTTTGTTGGTGCAACTACTGAACTACAAGGAAGAGGTTATCATGCACCCGGTCATGGAAGTACATTTGCTGATCCGGAAACCGGAAGATATTTTAAAGTTTTCCATACACGTTTCTCAACATGGCGCGGAGGATCGGGTGGTTCTTATGCTGGAGACCATGAAATAAGAGTACATGAAATGTTCTTGAATGATGAGGGTTGGTTTGTGTTGGCTCCACTTCGTTATGATGGTAGTGTGAGTGCACGTGAGTTTACTAAAAACTCATTGGTTGGTCATTACAGCATAATCCACCACGGTAGAGTTACATCTGTTCCTGCAGTGCTCTCGAGCTTATACTTCTTCGGTGAAACCGGTGCAGTATATTATAATGATGAAGCTGTAGGCACATGGGAGCTGAGAAACAGTAATACTGCAGACATATCGATTCGTAATATCACATACAGTGGTGTATTCCTGCGACAATATTGTGAAATCAATGAAACATGGGTACAAACATTTACTGCTATGTCATATGACAGAGAAAACCCTCATGGGAATTCTTCAACAGGCGGACTCAGTATTTGGGGGAGAGGCGTCTCCGCAGGTCTTGAGTTTGTTGGTAATGTAACTGAACCCACAAGCGAATTCACCGGTACAAATCCACGTAACCTTAGTATAATGTTGGAAAATGAAGATGTTATTCTCGCCACTGAGCGTAATTTGGGGATTTTTGCTCAGCACAGCCCATTTGTGATTCCTGAAGGCAGAACACTTTACGTCCGAACTGTGCTCAATATATCCGGCAATGCTGAACTTATTATCAAAGGTAATGTAGTTGTCTTAGAAGGTGGCAGAATAAATAACCAAGGTGGTTCGGGTGGCACAATTACCATAGCTAACGGAGGAACATTAATTAACTACGGTCACGTAGAAAATGTTTCTAACTCCACAATTCGCAACTGTGGCACGATTATAAACAACGGAAGGTTTGAAATTCGAGCCGATGTTACATTTGTTGAATGTGGTAATGTCGAAGGGCGTGTGCCTCTATCAATAAATCGCAATGCAAACAGGGTAGAATGTGAAGATTGTGAGCCGGAACCGGCAGTGTTTCCAGCAGCACCCGGAGGTTGGTCTAACCTCAATACAGCGATGGCAGCATTATGGCCGGCATATGTTCATGATAGTGATTTCATTTACTTTGAAGGACAGTGGTTCAAGTATGACACAAATCGAAATCGAGTCCGTACAACAACAGACATGCTTGTCTGGACGAATATACTCAATGCGACACGAATAGACAGTCAATGGGCTCCAAATGCTATAATGCTTGATACAACTGGTGATGGTGTCAGAGATACGGTAGCTGTTTCACAATCTTTATCTACTTTTGGGAGTCGAGATTCTGTGATATCAGTTCGCCTGGCACCGCACCCGACTGGACCATTTGGAGAATCAAATCCAATAATGGCCTCGGGAGCAAGATGGCAGACGGCATTTGGCACTCCTGAACCTGAAGGAATGCTCGTTAACGCACTTGACGGTTCTAAGTTTTATTGTTCAAATGACAGACTGTGGATGGTATATGGTTCATACTCATCCGGCATCTATGTAATTGAACTTAATCCTAGAAATGCACTTCTTTTTGAGCAAAACGCGCAAACACCTGAATATAGAAGAGCCCCTGGTATAAGAGTAGCACATAGGAATGTATTCCATGGTAGCCTTGAAGGAGCACATATACTGTACAATCCAACTTTTGGGTACTACTACTTAAATGTAACATACGGCAGTCTTGAGTCTACATATAATGTTCGAATTGGTCGTTCAGAAAATCCAACAGGTCCGTTTTTTGACTTTAATGGAAACAATATGAACCAGATGAATAGCGGCGTTACATATGGACAGAGTGCTCAAATCGGGACAAAGATTATTGCTCCGTTTATGTTTGATAGCGATGTGGGTTGGAGTTCCACAGGGCACAGCTCGTTTGTAACAAGTCCCGAAACAGGTCTGGAAGGCGAAGATGAATTCTTTATAGCATATAATGCAAGGCGTTTGGCAACCAGAGAAGCTACCAGAGGCGGTAGGGTTAAGCAAGGGATGAGGATGGTCTACTGGACTGATGACGGTTGGCCGATGACAATTGCGTCACACTTTACCGGAATTGATCAAGGCTATTATAGAGAACGTCAGGGACAAGCAATAACTCCTGAGATGATTCCGGGTAATTGGGAAATTATTGAAAACCTAAGGTACGACCCACCAAACGACCCAACGGTCAACCCACGTCAAGTGAGTCGTAACATTAATCTGCGTACTAACGGAACAGTAGATGGTGACTTTAGTGGAACATGGAATCAGACAGCTCCTGATAGAATAACAATGGTGTTAGATGGAATGACATTTGACCTCTATCTGATTGCACAATGGGATTGGGAATTATGGGTTCCAACCATTCATTTTGCAGGATTCTCAACACCTGGACCTGGACATAGAAATGGGTTGCTTATTCAGGGCAAGCGCTTGGATGGAGCGACGGTTCTAGAGAATGTCTATAACTCTCTTGATATTCAAGCAAGCGCAAGAGGTAATGTGTATTTGCCTACTGCTGAATTTCGAGGTGTTAATCTTGAATTTACATCTTCTAACACATCGATATTAGGAAATGACGGTGTATTGGCTTCACGTCCTGCTGTTGACACAACTGTTACAATGACTGTTGCGATGTCAATCTATGGGTATGACGGCATTAGAACCAGGTCATTTGATGTTGTGGTTAGAGCGGCTCCGACATTAACAGCAGGTATTACAGGGCAATACGCTTTTGAAAACTTGCAGGACACATCAGGACATAATCGTCATCTGAGTCGAAACCCTGGTAATGCCAACTTCCCTGCACTAAATCGAGCAGGAATTTGGAATGATTCGTTCAACATTCCGGTGGGTGCTGCGGGCAATGGAGCGTGGTTTGAGGTTTCCGGAGACATATTTGAGGCAGAAAATTTTACATTTACAGGATGGATAAATAGGGATAACCACACAGCTACCGCAAACTTGTTTGGAATTGGTGATAATCAAAACTTTATTAGTTTTAGCGGGAATGCTAATGTCTTCCAGATAGGAGTTGGAGGTCTCGTAAATACAGTTTCTCACGCAACTTTGCCGCATGTTGGGGGTTGGACATTTGTAGCTGTTACAATTGACGGCAATGTGGCAACACTCTATATGATGGATGAAGACTTCAACGGTAATCCATATCTAGCGCAACGGGCTCAAAATGTTAACTTCTTTAACTCTCCAATTGATGCGCTGGACGCTTTTGACGGGAATACAGCATTTATCGGCAGAAATGGGACTGCAGCAGCAAATGCAGCATTGTTCAGAGGATATATGGATGAATTTGTGTTCCACAATACTGCACTGTCTTTAACGCAATTGGAAGCAGAAATGAATCGTGTTATTAACGGAAGATTCGTACGCGTGGAAGGACTCGCTCATAACAATATTGGAGTTGGTGAAACGCAACAATTGTTTGCGAGTGTTATGGAATTCCCTTCAACACCAACTGTTGGTGCGCTTGCTTGGACAACAGGTGAATCAGCAATCGCAACCGTGAATAACTATGGATTAATTAGTGGAATAACAGAAGGTAGTACAACTGTTACTGCTACACATGGAACATATGGTTCAAGCACAGCTGATGTTATTGTTACAACTCCTGTTTCTGCTACGTCTGTAGTAATAGGACCTGGAGCGACTACGACAATGCGCGATATAGGTAGTGTACAGCTTACTGCAACAATCGCACCTGCAAATGCAACCCAGCGTGACATTATATGGACAGTGGAGTCCGGATATGGTTACATAGCAGTCAACGAATTTGGGGTTGTGACCCCGGTGTCAAGAGTTACTAATGTTGCACAAGCTGTTGTTCGTGCTTCTGTTCGTGGCACATCAATTCATACTGACAGGATAATTACAATAACTCCTGCTCTTGTATCCCATTTGCAATTTGATGGTAATTTAGGAGATTCATCATTTAATAACTTGGATGCAATTCCGAGACTGGGTGCACCTGCGGCTCCCAATTCGGATGGTATTGACTTTGTGCCAAGTTTAGGGGGACCACATGGTCAAGCTCTTACATTTACGGCAATTGGTGCAGGCAATACAGGAGCATCTTTGCGACTTAATAACAGACCTCCAAACGGCAGGATAATCAGCAATACACAACAGTATACAGCTATGATGTGGATCCGTCCATCAGCACTTACTGCCCATACGCCAGTATTCTTTGCCCAGGCTTCACCCACCCTTGTTGAGCCATTTGCTACAATTCAGCCATGGGCAGCAGCAACCGGAACGCCTGCAGCACACCGTTGTTCTGGACCGCATGTTCACATAACAGCCCCGGATCAACTCGTGGTTGAACAATGGGTTCATCTTGCTAAGGTGATTGATGGCAACAGGGTTGACTTGTATGTTAATGGTGAGCTTGTTGCAAGAGGTATTTTCCCTCAAAACAATGATCCACTTCGTTTAGCAAATCCTGAGATTTGGATAGGAAGCAATCTTTGGGATTACAATTTCAACGGATTGATTAGCGAATTCAGACTCTATGGTGCGGCTCTCGGGGCAAGTTACATTGCGGAAATCGTAGCTGAACACGCACATGTACTTGATTAAGAACATTGACAGCCAACATGCTCGGCTAGCTAACAATTGGGATGTTTGGGACAGACCGGAAATGCGGAGATCAATGTGTATACAGAAACCTAATCAATAATAAAATAAAAATTCGCATAGGGCGTTGGGTTAGTTCCCAACGCCCTGTCGAGATTCTAATTAATATTGCTTACCATAGGAAAATGATGTCCAAAGAGCTATCATGAATCCATGGCGACGAAACTTGATTCGGATGCTGATTTTAGGTATAATGATTATCTTCACTATACGCAAAATTTAGGCTTTAAAGAACACTAGAGGAACTTTAGTATTCCGTTTTCAAAATAACTGGACAAATGGAAGTGGACGGAAAGAGGCGATGCAAAGATGGTGACGGAATCTCCCAGGTGCAAAGCTATTACGGAAACAGGCAATAAGCGGCGATTTAGGGACAGGATACTAGTACTGAGGAAAATGCTATTTTTTCGTATGTCAGTCTATTTTGCTCTTGGTACTACCATTCCATTAATTGCGTTTGCTGTTGCTGCAACTATGCATGCGGACCTGTTTAATGACACTCTCCGTGATATCGAGGCTGACGATGGAGTTCGATTTATTGCTTTTGATATGATGAAAACAACTATGCTGACAACGGATGAATCACTATTTACTACAGGAATCCCTTTATCGCCGGAAGTAACTATGCAATTAGATAACCGCGATGAGGGGCTTTTTTCGCTTTATTATGGCGGAATCGATTTCTTATACTATGATACTTTTATTGAGGACATAGGCTGGACAATTGTACTGCTGATGCCGAGAGAAAACCTTGATAGGGAGATTACATCAATTGTGTGGACTTTCATGCCTATTCTTGGATCTGTTCTTTTACTGGTAGTACTGTCAATATATTTATTCAACCGTGTATTTAGTAAACCTTTAATTAGACTTGTAGATGCAATGAATTCTGCAGATAGTGGTAACCTGCATGCGGAAGTCGAATATACGTCAGATAATGAAATTGGACAGGCCGCCAATAGCTTCAACAATCTGCTACAACGTGTCAGACAGCTTGTTGATGATGTAAAGGCTGAAGAAACGAAAAAGCGTGCAGCAGAGCTGGCAGCACTTCAGGCTCAAATAAATCCGCACTTTATGTCCAATACGCTGGGTGTAGCCAGAATTTTGGCTCAAAATCAAAAGGCTGATAATATTGACCAACTATTGACAGCACTTATTGAGCTGCTCAATATAAGCATGGGTGCGGGAGGAAGCTTGATAACTTTGAAAGAGGAAGTGAAGTATGTTCAAAGTTATGTGAAAATTATGCAGTATAGAAGCTTTACGAGATCTGAGGTAAACTATCTAATACATGATAGTGTAGAAGAGTGTTTAGTGCCGAAAATGATTCTCCAACCCCTAGTAGAAAATGCACTTATACATGGCATTACAGGTAGTGAGCAACCTTTACAAATTGATGTTCGCACCGTGGTTGACGGAGATATATTATATCTTTCGGTTATTGATAACGGAAAAGGAATTACACCGGAAACTATTGAGTCAATCATGTCTGCATCTCCTGATGAATTCGGGAACAGATTTTCAAGCATTGGTTTGCCAAATGTGCATGAAAGAGTGCAACGCATTTTTGGAGATGGTTATGGACTCAGTATAGAGAGTAGGATTAACTTGTTCACTAATATAGAGATAACGATGCCGATAGTCAGAAAGGATGGTGACTTGCTGAATGGCACATAATTTAATCAGGGTGATGATCGTGGATGATGAGGATATTTTTCGCAATAACCTAAGATCTATGCTAGACTGGAATAAGCACGGTTATAATATATGTGCCGAAGCACGTAGTGGTCGAGAGGCAGTTCAATTGCTTAGAAAGTATAGTCCCGACATCGTCATTACTGATATTAATATGCCTGAACTTGACGGGCTGTCACTTATTGCACATTTAGCCGAAAAATACCCGACAATTCAAACAATTGCACTGTCCGGATTTGATGAGTATAATTATGTTCGAAGTAGTTTGAAATCTGGAGCTTTGGACTACCTCCTCAAACATCAAATTACACCCGACAACCTTTTGCTAGTTTTAAACGATGCGCGTAAGCGTACAAATAAAATGAGTACTCAATTATTTGACACAAAAATATCAACAGAGCAAGATAGATTTGGGCTTACTGAATTAAGAAGAGTGCTTTTCAGAGAGATTATTGGGGGGAGTATAAAGAGTTATGCAGAATTAATAAATCGCGCCCGTGCGGTTGGAATGGACGCTGCGAGCGGATATTTTATATTGGTTGTTGCAGAGCTTGATCACGATAATAGTCAAAAAGCGCGATATTCATATACCGAATGGATGACATTTTTTAATAAAGTTGTTGGAATGGTTGAACACCAGAGTGGCGGTGTCAATGAAGCAGAGAATCTGAAGGGATTGGTCTTACCGCAATCCGAAAATCGGTTTATAGTTATGTATACAATGCCAAAAGGGGCCTCTTATATGCGTTTTCATAGCTTTGTCAACTCATACATCCAAAATATTCGCACTGCGATGAAGAGTCTTTACAATATGACAGCATGCTATAGCGTGAGCCCATTGATAAGTGATTATAAAAAGATTTCATCACATTTAGAACAAGCAATATCCAAACTTGGAGGCAGTACATTTCGCGGGCAGGACATGATAATTTGGGAAAATGAAGAATCAGCAATAGATAAGATGCGAGATGTAGCTTTTTTCGGAGTTGATGAAGAATTACGTTTGAGAACGTTGTTGCGTGATGGTGCTATTGACGAGCTGAAAATTTATGTAAATGAAATGTTTACAAAATGGCGAACTGCACACATCGATCCGGGACAACTTCGTATGATTTTTGCCGAGATGTTGAGTATTCTCAGCCGTATGGCACGTCAAAATTATATTGACCCCCATGAACTGTTGCCAGAGGAAGACATATATGACAAAGTGTCGCGGATGAAGTTGGACGAAATAGAACGCTTTTTCCTCGAGGGGTGTGAGGCGTATATTCGTCTTAGTCATTCTGATGTAGGCGTTCCAATTAATGAATTAACTAAAAAGGCTTGTGCATTTATCAGGCATAACTATAGCAAGCCAATCTCATTAGTTGATGTGGCTGATAATATTAACATCACATCATCGTATTTGAGCAGAGTATTTAAACCTGACATGGGAAAATCGGTTGTGGAGTATATTAATGACGTTCGCATTGACGCCGCAAAACGGTTAATTAGAGAGGGTTCGCAGCCCAGGGATTTAGTTGCTCTGTTAGGATTCAATTCCAGCAGCTATTTCATAACTGTTTTTCGCAAAGCAACAGGAAAAACCCCTATGCAATACAAACATTCAATGAATGAAGAAATATGAGTTTAACATATTCGTATGTTTATCCATTATCAACTCTGGAAAATGTGAAGAAAGAGAACACCACAGAAATTCATCTCTGTACAGAGATGTTCAAAATCTGTTCAATGTTATATACGATATAACAAGCATCTCACTATTATAAACAAGTGCGAGATGCTTGTTGTTATTATATTTTCGCAAGCTTCACGCTGATGGTAGTTGAACACTGAACACCAGCATATCATTATCTTTTTTGACTGAAATTTTGCCACCCATACGCTGGGTTAGCTCTGTTGCTATTGCCAGGCCTAACCCTGTGCTTTTATTGGTTCGTGATGCGTCTGCTGTGTAGAAGCGTTCGAAAATATGTTCGACATCGAGTTTGTTTAGATTGTTAGTTTTATTTGAAATCTCAATTTGATTATCTATTAACCGGACACTCAAATATTCTTTACCATGATAATAGACGTTTTTAAGGAGATTTTGCAATATACGTCGTAGTGCATCTGTGTCACAAAGACAAATCATCGGAGTGTCCGGGATATCTACATCTACTGTGAAACCTTTGCGCTCAAGCTCACCATATGCTTCAGAGAGTGCATCTCGTAAAATGTTTGATATGTTGACAGCTTGTATGTCAAATGTAGTATTGCCCTCTATAATTCGTGCAAACTCAAATAGATTATTCATGAGCACTCCAAGGCTATCTAACCTTCCGCCAATGATTTCTAAATAACGTGCTCTTGTTTCTGCATCTAAATCAGGAGATTCCAACATTTGCAAATAGCCGCGTGCTGCAGTGAGAGGAGTGCGTAAATCGTGTGAGATGTTTGTGATAGCACGTTTGAGTTCTGCCTCTAAGCGCCGTGCGTCGTAGTGGTCTTTACGATTTTTTTTCAACATATCATTAATGCTTTGAACCAAGTCAGAAATGCGTTTGTCAAATGTGCTTGTGATTAAACGAGCATTGGTATCTATATGTGCAATATCCGACAGCTTGTTGTTTAGCTGCCGGATGTCGCGTTTTAAGAGAAATAGATATAGTGAGCAGGCGACAAACAATATGCCGAAAACAATGCATAAAACAGTAATCAAAATCATATATCTTTTGCCGCCTTTCTAATGAACTATTCTTCTGCTCTTGCTTTTCGTTTTACTACTGCTGAAACCGACAACGATACAACCAAACCAATTGCAAGAGCTACAATAATGCGTATACTAATATCTCGGTCTAATATTAGTATTGTACCATTCCCAAGGTCTAATGCCCACATAAATACCCATGTTATAGCCGCAGCTACAAGGCCTGCGAGCTCTCTAATAAAAAAGTTTTTCATACTATTTGATATCAGCCCGTCGTAAGAGGGTAATGCCAAGTACTAACGGTGCAGTCATCCACACTGCTATAACACCAAATGCAACCAGAATTGTACGGCTGTCCAAAAGGCTGAAATCGGCGAATCGTTGAATGTTTGACATCAGTTCAAAGTAGAGCACCCATGGGGCATCCAAATCTATGAGGGATAAAATCCAGTTTATTAACTGTGGTAGAATCAGGAAGAGAGCAAGCACTTCTGTCAACACATAAGGCTTTTTCAATAGGAATGACAGGAAAACCATCAGGGAACAGAGGGCAAAGATGCCAACCATCTGTGCACCCATCGCTTGGAACAAGCTTGGCCAAAATCCTGCTGATGTGCTACCAAAGCCAACGGTTATAACTGCCAGCACGATACCTGTGCCAATGTAAAACAGATAGAGCAAGAAAGATAATAGCGCCATGATGAGCACCTTGGATACATATAACTTGGTTCTAGACATACCCCAAGAGATGTCGTTTTTCATTGTACTATCAGCGAATATAGGTACGGATACGCAAAAGACAAAGGGGAGCATGGCGATGACAAAAAAGAAATTTCCGTAACTTAGCAAAGAATGTACCATCTCGACGCTAGCGCCTGCGTCTAATGGTTCGGATAAGATTACCATAATAAGCTGAAAAAGTAGAAGTCCTGCGAAGGGTGCATAAGTAACCCAGCTTTTTGAAACTCTATATAAATCGGCACGAATCATATTAATCATTGTGCTGTACCTCCAATCAATTTTGTGTAATAATCTTCCAAACTGTCACCGACTAGTTGGATGGATGACACGCGGACGCCTGCTTGATTCAACTGAAAACTTAGTTCCGCAGAGTCATCTAAATATTCATATACCCGTAGTTCATTCTGTGACACTTGTTTATAATCCCGGATGTTCAAAACTGTTTCTATTACAGTAATAGCTTTTGCAGCATCATCTACTGTGATTGATAACGCACGCTTACACTCATCATGCAACTGAGCCTCTGTCAACGTTTTGATCAAACGCCCGTTATGGATAATTGCATATTTGTTTGCAACTTGTGCCAGTTCTGCCAAAATATGACTTGAGATTAGAATAGTGATGCCTTCTTGATTTAGCCTCTTAATGAGGTCTCTCGTTTCGACAATCCCCGTTGGGTCAAGTCCGTTAATCGGCTCGTCTAATATCAAGAAATCAGGGTGGCTAAGAATGGCAACAGCAAGACCTAAGCGTTGTTTCATACCTAGGGAGAAATTTTTGAACTTCTTTTTTCCTGTGTCTGTTAGACTAACGATTTCTAAAACTTCCTGCACTCTGCCTTTTTCTGCAATGCCACGTTGTAAGCGGTAATATTCTAAGTTTTGAACTGCTGTAAGATTATGGAACAGAGCT
>WQWL01000044.1 GCA_009785345.1 Oscillospiraceae bacterium | reverse complement strand
TTTTGCCGCCATGCGGCACATAAAAACCTTGAAAGGCATTAGCATTACTGCGGTTTTTCTGCACCACATGACAACAAAAATCCGACGGCAAAATTGCACAACTTATTTCCAGACAGTTCCTTAGTATTAATAGGAGTAAAATGTTTGCGCATCTCCAATGTCATTGTTAGCATTGACGCTTTTGAGCCGTTCAGCCGCAACAACAGCGCGTTGGAGACTGAATTGCCCATACTGACCACGTATTCTATCCGCACAACGTTCAAGCTTGTCGAGCTTGCTTCGCTTCGCCTCATTGGTAAACAAGTTAAGCTGATAAATTGCATCTTCAGGCACAAGGTCTGTACCACGAACACCAAGACTCCGGATTGGCTTATGCCATCTATAATGTTTAATGAACAATTCCATTGCGGATTCAACAATCTCTGTAGTAATGTTAGTCGGTCGCTTTAGCTTCACTTGTCGATCAAATGATACTAAGTCATTATCTCGCACTGTTATCTGTAGTGTTGTAGCTTCAAATCCATTTTCTCTCATGCGCTGTGCCACGCTCTCTCCAAGCATATAAAATGCTGCGCGGACATCATCTTCATCCACCAAATCACGCGGCATCGTATTAGAATTTCCAATGCTCTTAATATCGTCAACGCTTTCGATGTGTGCAACTTGTGTTTTGTCCTGCCCTCTTGCCATTACACATAGTGTTTCGCCTGTTTTGCAACGCAATATTCTATTGATATATGATGATTCGGCAGTTGCCAAATCTCCGATTGTTTTTATTCCATATTCTTTCAGTTTTTCAGTTGTTGCCGGACCGACATAAAGCAAATCTGATACAGGCAATGGATACACTTTGGTTTCACGTTCACTGCTCCACAATTCCACAATACAGCTATCTGCTGCAAGATCTGATCCGATTTTAGCGTACGGCAAATTATCGCTTATACCAATTGATACTGTTAGACATAATTGTTGCCAAATTGCTTGTCTGATTTTGCCCACTATACTGCGCACTTCTGCCCTATCCCCATAGATTTGCGCCCACAACTCATCGGATCCAAATGGACGTATTGTGTCCGTATACTCCAGAATAACTTCACGCATTCTTTTTGAAAAGTGCAAATACAGTGGGTAGTTTGCCGGTATTATAAGCAAATGTGGGCATAGCTTTAGGGCATCCTTGATGGATGAGCCGGTTTTGATTCCGTACTCCTTCGCTTCAGGCGATTTTGTCAGTACTATCCCTTTTCTTGATTCTTGATCGCCACCGACTACAAAGGCCTTACCTCGTATTTCAGGGCGATACAGGGCTTCTATCTGCCCATAATAATAATTTGCGTCAATATGACATACAGCTCTCACTAGAAACACCCCACTATTTTGAAAAATATTTTCATTTCTTACTTGACACTTGGTGCAATCCGATGTACAATCATGGTGCAATCATTTTCACCTACCACTATAGACGAAATTCTTTTCATTGTCAATAAGAAATATTTTTCACCTATAGTCTTTCCAAAATTTTATTACGAGGTGATTAAACATGACCTTTCCGGAAAAGTTGAAAGCAACCCGAATGCAGTCCGGAATATCACAGTCCGGACTTGCCCAAGAACTTGGAGTTACAAAAAGAACCATTATCAATTATGAAAATGGTCAAACCTTGCCTCCATCAAACTTTTTGCCAAAAATCGCCAAACTATTCGGCGTAACAATCGAGTCCCTTATTTCTGAAGAAGAAGAGTTTATTGTCCACGCAAATGAACAAGGCGGCGTCAGAGGCGCAAGAGAGGCCGAAGCTTTAGTCAGTGAGATTAGTGGCTTATTCGCCGGTGGCAAGCTGTCCGATTCTGAGAAAGATACTGTCATGCGAGCAATACAAAATGCATATTGGATAGCAAAAGAAGAGAGTAAGCGAAAATATACTCCTAAAAAGCACAAAAATTAAGCGAAAACGGCATAGGCTATAGTAGTTGCATTATTTGCCTGTACAGGCCCACTCTCAACTTGCTGTACATACTGTGCAAGTAATATTCCGAAAAGAGTGCTTGTTATTCTACCGATGTTTAATACTTGATGTGGTGATACTATGAGTTCTGATTACATTAGAAAAGAGGCCGGGCGCCTCGCTAAATATTATGAAACACGTGACCCATTTGAAATTGCGCAAAACTTGGGCATTCACGTTTTATTTAATTATGACTTCATAGATCTTAAAGGCATGTATAAGGTTATACAGCGCAGTCGCTTTATTTTCATAAACGGTAATCTCAATGAACGCGACCAAAGAACCATTTGTGCCCACGAACTGGGACATGATAGATTTCACAGAGAGTACGCAAAAAATGCGACTTTTCAAGAGTTCATGCTTTATAATATGCAAACCAGACCGGAATACGAGGCAAATATTTTCGCAAGCGAGTTGTTGATTGACAGCGATGATATTTTCTCTCTAATTGACAATGAGTATGATATTTACCAAATTGCAAGAGCACTTGATGAAGATATGAATCTCGTTTTGATAAAAATAGACGAGCTCCGCAAACAAGGCTACGATGTAAGAGCACCATACCGCCCACGTGCGGACTTCTTGCATTTGTGACTTTAATAATATTCGAACTAAACACTAATAGAACAGTAGCCATCTTTTCGGAATATTTTCCGTCTGACATCGTTATCCTCTCCTTGCCTTACGATAGTAAGGCTGCGTCGTCTGCCTCACCAGTCGAATAATATTCTCGAAAATCTGATCTACTGTTCTATCAGTGTAGTGTTCAGTATCAAACTCGCTATATACAATAAGCGCTTTCTGTATATAGCGAGCTTTTTTGTATTATATAGAGCTATTTGTTGCAAAGTACAATGCATTCCACATTTTTAGGTGCCCTGTTTGTGTGATTTGTGTTGACTTCTGAAATCCACTTTGATAAACTGGCATTGCACGCAATAATGCATTGTAGTGGCAAATATGGAGGCACAGACTATGAAAAGACTAATTGAAAAAGCATTATTAGATTGGAAAAACTCTGCAAACAGGAAGCCATTAGTACTATATGGAGCTAGGCAAGTAGGCAAGACACATAGTGTCATGGAGTTTGGTGCAACTCATTATGCATCATTTGCATATTTTTACTTTGATAATAATCCGGAATTGCACGAGTTATTTGAAAGTGGAATTCGATCAATACCTTCGCTTATGACAAAATTGGAAGCATACTCCAACCAAACCATAGTCCCCGGAATAACTCTAATTCTTTTTGATGAAGTACAAACCTGTGGCGCTGCCCTTAATTCTCTCAAACTTTTTCAAGAAGCAGCACCAGAGTATCACATAATCGCAGTTGGCAGCTTGCTTGGTGTTGCAATTAATCGACAGGGGTTTGCATTTCCTGTTGGAAAAGTCGATGAGCTGCATATGTTTCCACTCACATTTGAAGAATTCTTAATTGAGTTTTCACCAAAGTTGATACCACTCATAAAAAACGCTTTTATCAATAATGAACCTCTCAGTTCCGCATTTCATAACCAAGCGTTAGAGCTATTCTTACAATACCTAGTTATAGGTGGTATGCCTGAAGTGATTATGGAATATATTAAGACCGGCAATTACACAGTCGTAAAAGCCAAACAATTATCAATTTGTAATAATTACATTTCGGATATGAGCAAGTATACCGATACAAAGACACAAGCTGTAAGAAATGAAGCTGTCTATAACACACTCCCGGCACAACTTGCTAAAGAGAACAAGAAATTTCAATATGCAAAAATTAAAAGCGGAGCACGTGCTACTGAATATGAGCTTTCTCTTAACTGGTTAGAAAAAGCAGCGATTATTATTAAATGTAATAAAATCAACGAGGGCAAGGAACCACTTGCAAATTATGAAGATTTTCTTTCTTTCAAAGTGTACATGAGCGATGTCGGGTTGTACTGTGGAAAAAGTAATAATTCACACCTTTCCGTTCTAGGACGCACTATGGGTGATACTGCCAAGGGTGCATTGACTGAGAACTATGTTGCACAGCAATTACATGCAAATGGTATTAACTCATATTATTGGGAAAGTAATAATCAAGCTGAACTTGATTTTGTCATACAAATTGAAAATCGAGTGATTCCTATAGAAGTTAAGTCATGGGAAGCTGTCAGGTCACAGAGCTTGGAAGTATTTCGAAAGAAATACAATATTACAACTGCAATAAGAGTCTCAGCAAAGAATTTTGGTTTTGAACGTGGACTCAAAAGTGTGCCACTATATGCCGTTTGGTGTATTGGTTCTGAAGAATTATAGTTGTTCGCATAATATTACTGTTAAAATATGTCACCTAGTGTTTTGTGTCATCTAAAAGTTATATAATTGTTAGATATAGTCTTTTTAGCTTAACTCTTGCGTCTGCGGTTTTAAACTGCCAGTCAACACCTTTCTGAGAACGGTTTCGTCGAGTATGCCAAGCCTGTAATTCCAGATTTAGTGAGTCTATGTCTGCAATGCGCCTACTTCCCAAACACTGAGCTGCCAACGCTGACAATTCACATTCTGCAATATTAAGCCAACTTCCATGTTTAGGCGTATAATGGATTTCGAGACGTTGTGCGAGACGGAGAGCTTCCTCCGGCGTGAATGCTTCATAAAGTGAAGAAGTATTATGTGTATTTAAATTATCCATTACAAGTACGACTTTCTCGACCTCTGGATACTGCTCGTCAAGCAACCACTTTACCTTGTTCGCCCAATCCACTTTTGTTCTGCGGGGCAGTGCCTCTGCATGACGCCATCCACCAAGCGGTTCAGTAAATATGAATATACTGCACGTTCCTTCCCGTTTATACTCACTATCCACTTTTTCAATAGAGCCGGGGCGCATTGGTAGCGGGTTACGCACGTCATCAAGCTTCTGATAGGGCTTCTCATCCATGCACACAACTGGTTTTTCTGGATCATATGGGCGAGCGTAGACCTCTAAAACATCTTCCATTGCTGCGACAAATGCGCTGTTCTGCCCGGGTGGAATGCACCAATAAACTTTCAGGTGAGGCTTAAGTTGTGTTTTTTTAAAAGGCGCTGAACTGATTTGAACGACAGGGAATCTACAATTTGAAGCTCCACACTTTTATCTGCTATTAGTCGCACTGTCCATCTTGCACAACCTGCAGGAACTTCACCACACGCCAATGCAATTATTCGGGCTTCAACTTCACCGGTTATTTTAGGTTCTACTGGCGGTGTATCACGCTTTTTCCTCTTTAAAAATGCCTTAATATCTTTTGATGCTAAGAAGTCCTTTTTTACATTTGTAATCGTTGTTTCGCTAACAGCAAGTTGCTTTGATATTTCCTTGAATGTTACAACTTTACCGCTTTCTGATGAGTCTAGTAGCAATATTATCTCCGCTCGTTTGATTAGTTTTGCGCTATGAACTCCTGTCTTTCGATACTTTTCTAATTCATTGCGTTGCTTTGTTGTTAGTTTTATTTCATTCTTTCTCATGTTGTATCATCACCTCAAGGCAATGATACCATATCGATAAATATTATGCAACTTTTAGGCGACACAAACCACTAGTAGACTTTATAAAAGGACTTCTGATTGACGGCATTATGGGCAATCTTGGAGGGCTTTTTGATACTGTGAATTACCGTGTCGGAGAGATTGCAACTACTGTGGGTACGCGGGGCTGTAGCAAAACGCAACCATTGTATGCAAAGGAAAAAAGCAATTAAGAAGCGAAATAAATCGCTTCTTAATTGCTTTTTTGGTATAATTGAATTGATGAAAAACAAATATAACCGCTTAAATTATGAGCGAAGCAAAACGCGTAAATTCAAAAGTAATATGAGCCTTCGCGAAAACATGGCATATGACCGGGACAAAGACGAATACACATGCCAAAACGGAAAGAAGCTTCGTCCGACATACATCGGCAAGAGAACATCAAAATCAGGGTTTGAGAGTGAAGTTACATACTATGAGTGTGAAAACTGCATGGACTGCCCATACAAAAAGACCTGCACTCGTGCAGAAGGTAATCGCAAGTTGCAGCTGTCAAAAATATTCTTACGTCAACGCACAGAATCAAGAGAGCGCATTACAAGCAAGACAGGTGTTCTTCTTCGTATGAATCGCTCTATTCAGGTTGAGGGAGCATTCGGTGTGATAAAGCAAGACTATGGTTTTAGACAATTTTTACTGCGAGGAAACAAGAAGGTCAAAACTGAAATGCTACTTGTCGCTATGGCTTTTAATATCAACAAATATCACAGGAAAATACAGAATAACAGGACCGGAACGCAGTTGTTCGAAAAACTTTCCGCTTAACTTCAACAAAAACTGAATAGCGAGATGATTTTTTAATACTCTGAGGCAGGGGTCGTGTTTGTGACCTATTTTTTCTCGTAACTTCCCACATTTCACTTTAAATACAATATTTGTGGCATTAAATTTGAGCTGTAGCTTAACGATTTTACAAAATCGTTTTGCTACAGCCCCGTATTTACCCTAATACGCAACCTTTCTGAAACGGTTGTATTACCTATTGCAGGGATTATTATTACATTCCTTGCGACGTATGAGCTAATCAACCTAATTATAGACAGGAACAATCTAAACGAGGTTGACACTTGGATATTTTTCAAATGGATATTCAAGACCTTTATCGCCGTGCTGATATTATCCAATACGTTCAATATCGTAATGGGCGTGTTTGATGTTTCCCAAAGTGTTATCAATAACGCCGGAGGACTTATTGCCGGAAGCACCGAGGTAACAGTAGACATGATGGCAGAGTTTGAGGATTCATTATGGGAAATGAACCCCGGGCCTTTACTAGGATTATGGCTACAGACCTTTATTGTAGGTATCACCATGCACGCACGTGATTACAGTAGATTATATAATAAGATAGCTTTGCATTGCTTATAATGTAAATTTTTTATATACTTCATACTTGAACTATTAGAATAATGTATCCATTCTTTCCTATTCTTGGTCTTGATTAAAAGAAAAAAATCTCTTCAATTCTTCAGTATAAACATTAACAACAGGCAAGAGTTCTTTTGTCGTCTTGTTTTGCATAAACAACAATGTCAATGCAACAAAAGTTGCCCATGTCATTTCACGCTTTCCACTTTCAATAGCAGTAAGTGTCTGACGTGTGACACCAATTTTTTCAGCAAGCTCTGCCTGACTGATTTTAAGTTTTGCCCTTAGTACAGGCAAATTTTCAGTTAAATGTGCAATAAGTATTTTTTTGTTTTGATTAGTAATATCTTGCGACAATTAAATCTCACCCAATCCAAAATAGTATAAATAATTTCAGTCTGCTTGAGTCGTTTTACCAGTGTATATATTATGTTAACTTTTATACCATATTAAAATTACAATGTCAACATTATATTGTTGCATTATGCAACATATTGTTGCATTCGTGGTTTTGTTTTTGAATATTCAAAACTCCACAAAAAACCCGACACCAATATGGCATCGGGATTTTTTTAGTGTTTAGTATCAATTATTCTATGCTCTAGCTTTCTCAACCTTTGTAATATCTCTTTTCAAGAAGAAATTAAGGGCTAACATACATGCTGTTATAACTGCACAAATGATGTATGTTGTATTGAAGTTACCATGTATATCGTAAAAATATGCTGCAATTACAGGAGCAGCTACACCGGCAACACCGAATGCAAGATACACTATCCCATAGTTAAGACCATAATTTTTTAATCCATATTGATCTGCTGTAAGGGCTGGGAACAGCGCTAAGAATCCTCCGAAGCACAGACCAACCATTATAAAACCAAACGTAATCAAGAACACATTGTTATAGAAGATAAATCCAACCATGTTTAACATTTGTAAAACAATGATGATAGACAATGTATTATTTCTACCAATTCTGTCGGATAATTGACCACCGATTACTCTACCAAGTGCATTCATGACAGCCACAACTGAGATAAGAATTGCTGCATCTGCGACACCTGCCTGAATATTCGCAATCGTTGCCATATTTCCGATGAACATAAGTCCCATTGTGGCTGTGAAAACGAATAGAACAAAAATCATATAAAAGCGTCCAGTCTTAAGCATTTCATTCCATTCAAAGTCAACGGCAACTTTTTTTGCAACTGCTTGCTTTACTTTCTTTGGCGCAACAGGAACAAATCCCGGCGATGGGTTTTTTACAAACTGAGCAATAATCACAGACAGTACAATTACAGCTATCCCGATATACAGCATTGTTCTCTCAATATCTAATCGCTCTAACAATCCTGATGTAATAAATGCATAGTGAACCGATGCAAGACCAAATCCAGCCAATACCAGTCCACCAATCAAGCCTTTCTTCCCGGCATGGAACCATTTAAGACTTGCAGGCAATACGCTACCATAACCGAATCCTATGCCAAGCCCTGTAACAACACCGTATCCTATTGAGATTCCGACCAGGCTGTCTCCGACAAGTCCGGAAATAACCATACCAATACCCACCATTGCACCGCCGGCAGTTGCAACCCATCTTGGACCTATTTTATCTTGGATTCTTCCTCCGATTAAAACACCAACTGAGAACATAATAATCGTTATAGTGTACGGCAGACTGGCTTGTTGACTTGTCCATCCCCACCCGCCTTCAGATAGGGGCGTCATCATCTCACGTTGCAGCAGGCTCCAGACGTACAGAATTTGAATCGTCAAGTTAAAAAATATGCTTGCGGCTAGTACAATGCGGGCATTCTTCTGTGTTTCTTTCACTTTTCTTCTCCTCTTCCTGTTTACAAATTAATGCAGTATATCATATGAGGTAGGAGAATAAAAGTCTCATTTCCGGATTTTGTACATTTATTCAATTGAGCTCATTATAGCCGCATAAAAATAATAAATTTGCACAAGTTGGAACTACCTAAGAGCTTCTACTATTTCTGTTGCTTTTGGAGGACAACCCATAATACAGTTGGAAAAACCTTGAGTGCATACACCTATTCCAAGTCCTTTTCCTGTTTTTCCTTTGAATCCTTGACCAATGTTGATCTTCCCACTAATATTCGCCCTTCCACCCACTCTGTGCAGTGCATACACCAGAGATGAATAGCATGCCGAACACGCTGCATCATCGTTTATCATATTTCGATATCTATCTGCAGTATTTGTGGTGCGCATGTCGATAACTGGTTTGTTTTCTGAATTTAATTCAACAATTTTCACATCGTTGGAATAGTATTTCCCTACTCCGATTTTCTTTGCATATGATAAATGTTCGATAGCATCGGGACGATATCCTATAAGTTCAGCACAGTATGAATCCACTAAAACCGGATCGCGCCCTACAATGATTCTGTTAGATTCAACAGGATTGCCGCCTTCTTCAAAAGTTAAGTCACCACAAATCCCATCAACAACACAATATCCTGTTTTAATAAGTGCATTCAAAACAGCCACAGGCTTGTGTATTCCTAATGTATGAAATCTTCTTTTTTCACTATCTGGTATACAGCCCTTCAGATTCTTTAGACAGCATGTCAAACGAGTTTGACAATGTGCTTTAAGCACAGGAAGATTTATAAGAAAGTCTGTATTCAGAGCTTCATCACATACTTTTATATCATATCCGCTGTGCTTTAGAGTTGTATAGCTATCGGACTTCAAGTCAATCAGCGGAATATCATACTTTCTCCCAATCTCTTCATATCCACAATACTTGAAAGCACACTTTGTACTATCCCCTACCCACGAACTTTCAATTATTTTGATTCGCTTCACACCAAAGTCTTTTAGAAATTGAATCACACCCTCTGTAACCTCAGGATGAGTAACTGCTCCATTTGAAGCGGGACCGGGTACAACGAGGTTAGGTTTTAGTGACACAGAAAATTCTGCATCCAAATAATCGCTTATGTCTGATGCGGTAAGAGCATCATAAGTATTTTTGGTAATTTCACGACCATAATTAATTACAAGCATGGTAATCTTTTCCTTTCTTTAAAAATTCGACCACAAGGCATATGAATCCCTTGCGGTCGATATCTTAGTTATAATAATACTTATGCGACATTACACATCTAGCCATGTGACAACACCTGTTGCTACATTATAGTCAGCACCATAAACCGGAACGCCTGTTGCCTTGATTGCCGGATCATTTCTGAGTTTTTCAACTTGTGCTTTGGTATTCACACACACAGCACTTTCTTTAGTGTCTGCATCTTTAACAATAGCAGAAATATCGTCAAGCATACCTTGCAATTCAGTAGGTAAACCGGAAGCTCCTGCATGTGCGTTAAATACCGCACCACACTCGGTATGTCCAACAACTACTATAATTTGCGACTTCAAAACAGCGGCAGCAAATTGGAAAGAACCAATTGCTTCTCTGTCAGCAGTATTGCCGGCATTTCTAACAACAAAAATGTTACCGATACCTTGATCGAAAAATATTTCCGGCGGACAACGACTATCAGCACAAGCTAAAATCGATGCAAAAGGACTTTGTTGCGTTCCTGTTTTATCAAGCATTTCTTTGTAGTTTGGAGCTACAAGATTGTTGGCGACAAATCTCTCATTGCCTTCTTTAAGAAGCTTCAGTGCCTCGTCCGGACAAGTTACCTTTACAGCTGGATCTTGATACTTACTCATTATATTATTCCCTCCTGTTAAATTATAGCGGAGATAGAGGATGTTTATACTCATTCCGCTTAATCTTCTATGATTGTAAGTCAACAGATGATGTTGTAGAGATAGAGGATGTTTATACTCATTCCGCTTAATCCGCTTGATTTCACTTGCTATTTAATGGTTTTGCATTGCATAATTATTTCAGTATATTAACATAACTTCCTAAACTATGCAAGAAAAACGACTAAGTATCAGCAACATTTGCTTTAGGTTATACAATTGCTATGATTTCCAAACATTTCTTTCACAAACACTAGTGGTCTGTAACCTCTATGCGCTGACCCCTAATTAAGCCAGACTGCTGCATACCAATTTTGCTCTTCATCTTCTGACCGTAGAGGCTTCAATGGAAGCTCTAGCTTCTGAGCAGTAGAAAACACATTTATGCCAACACTATGAAATGAGGGGCGCGATTTCATTATGCTCCTACAAGGCAAATCATCTCTGCCTGCACAATCATTACAAATAGCACAATCTGACATAGAAAACGCAAGTACGTCTCCGTCCAAATATGCCTCAGTCTCTACAGCAAATGATGCATTTTGGGCAGTTTTTTTATCATTTGAATGGACAACCAAAACCGTTTTGTATTTCTTTAATAATTTTCTCCATTTTTTCAGCGATAAAAATCCCGGTCTTGACGGACAGTTGCAACCTTTGCCCCAGTCCTTGCATCCGAACATGCATTTTATAATAGTTCTTTCATCAAACACAACATCTTCTGGTGTAAGTGCGACCACATTATCGGCTCCATGGGTATATGCTAATTCAATGTATTTTTCGAGATTTTCATATTTTTCCATATCTTTCGTACTCCTTGATTAGTATTATAATAAAAAAATTCAAAAATAAAATGATGAGTCCGTTTTATTGGACACCCCTTATGAGATAATATATTTAGTCAAGCGATTTATCCTTGCAATTAAAGGGTTTTCAGCTCTCACTGATTTTTATCGTTTTTGACAAAAATATTTACGTATATATACGGAGGTTGTTCAAATGAGGTTTTTAGTTATCCAAATAATAATAGTTATCCTAATATGCATATTCTTTGCAGCTTTGTCAAATCTCACGGAATTGGGTATTCTCGGATGGGTTCTTGCAGCTTCTACGGGTCATGGTCTGTATAGAATTTATAAACATTTGCATCGTAGTATGAAAGCATCTAATTCGAAAAGAAAATGCATATCTTGTAATGCTAAAGCAAGTGATTTGTCGTATCAAATCCAATCATTTATGTTCGATGACGCTACCGTCATTGATGACGAGTAACTGTTTCTGTGGCGATTCCGCATAGTCACACTGGATAATAGTACCATAATACATACAAAAAACCAAGGTTTGCGTTTACAAAACTTTGCAGCGATGCTATGCTTATTGGTATTATAAATAATACTTTTGGAGGAAGACAGTGGATAAAGAATTACAAAGTAGATATGAAACATTAAAATCCAAAGTCACAAAACGTGCAGGTGAGTTTTCTGAGCTTATGGAATATCTTGAAAAAGAAACGCAATGGTTAATCGCGCCTGCCAGTACACGCTTTCACCTATGTAGGGAAAGTGGGTTATTGGAGCATTCAATAAATGTTGCTGAGACTCTTATTCGTATAAAGGATACATTGTATCCGATGATTGAGGACGAATCATGTGTAATTGTTGCATTTTTGCACGATTTAGGTAAAGTAGGAATGCCAGGTGAGCCATTGTATCTAAAGAATCAACCTACAGAAAAACAGCGACGTGCAGGATATGGTCCCACATACCCGTACAGCTATAACAATGATCTCACCTATCTTAGTGTTCCGATTCGTAGCCTATACCTCGCCTTGCCTTTCATTACACTCACAGAAGATGAAACGCAGGCGATTGCCTATCACGATGGACAGTACGTCGATGATAATCGTTCTGTAGCAAAAAATGAACGACCACTAACACTATTGCTACAGTACGCTGACAACTGGTGCGGATTTGTCGTTGAGGAACGATAACAGTAACATGTATAATTTCTCATAACATTTAGTAAAACAATAAGGAAGCTGGATCGCTTCCTTATTGTTTTAGTCATTTTCAAACTTATTGACTTCACTTTATTTTATCAGCTTTGAGAAATCAGCACGTTTGCTTTTTCTTATTCTTACTGCAACACTAATTGCTATCGCAAGGGCTAGTACTAATAATGCCGCCAAAATGATTGCATCACTTTCAATTCCGGTACGTGGGAGTGGTTTTTGCTGATTATTTCCATCATCTGTGTCACTGCCGCCGATTTCTTCTTCTGTTGATTCATCTTCGCACTCATCCTCACATTCATCATCCTCGTCATCTGCTTCATAAACGTATAATTCCGGCACAAACACATCTACAGGCGGGGTTGGCAGTACCGATGCTCTATCAGGAGGCGTTTCCAGTATTGCTACATTGCTGACCACTTGACCCTCTGCTGCTGGAAGCACTTCAACTCTAAATGTTATTACTGTATCTCCTGACGGCAGTGTGTTAAATGGAATACGCAGTTCTCCTGTCGTTACGTTAAAGCTAAACTCATTTGTAGGTAACTGTACTCCGTTTACAGCTAATGTTTCCGGCATAAAACGTACCATGCTGATATCAATCACGTCCACTGCTGTAAATACGCCCTCAAGTGGCTCGTCTTCTCTATTAGTCGCAGTTATTGTATATGTTATTTCTTCGCCTACTGATGCAGTATTACGATCAGCTGTTTTTGTTATATTTGGATTTGGGATATAAACATCAATTGTTTCTGTATCTCTTACAGTGCGCCGACGTCCCATTTGGTTATAAAACGCTACTTCTGCTGTATTTAAAATTCTTCCACTTGGAGCACCGACATCGACGACTTCTAAGTAAAAATCTATCGCAAGGCTTCCGTGACGTGGTATGGCATGGATGTCAACAGTAATCACACCATCATTATGTGTAAATACCGGTTGTCCTATTGTAATGCCTGAAACATACAATTCTGTTGGTGTAAACCCTTCAAAACTCACAAATTCAAGTCCCTCAGGAAGAATATCTGTTACTGTGAGGTTAAACACAGGGTAATTTATTAGGTTTGTTATAGTAATCCTGTACCTCAACACAGTGCCTATTGTTATAGGATTCGGCGGGTTTACAACATACTTTTCTATGCTCACATCCATAAGAGTTGGTACATATATATCATGATTCGTAAATGCGTGATTTGTCATAGTTACAGTACCCGGACGGATTACATTACTATTGACGTAAGCAACGTAGTAGTTTATATTTGCACCGTTTCTGGCGACATTATTGCTGAACACAGGGTTTGCAGCGACATATATGTAGATAGACGGGTTGGGATATACATTCACTAATGCTGTGTATATTGCACCACCATTGTTCGCTTCGTTGTCGATAAATCGACCACCTGTTATGGTAAGCATTCCGGGTGGATTGCCCGGCAGTTCGCCAACAGCTATTACGCCACCATTTGTAGCTGCGTTATTACGAGTGAAGAGACCGCCACGGATATAAACTCTTGGTGTACCGCGCATGTATATTGCTCCACCGTAACCTGTCATTGCTGTTTCTCCCAAACGTAAACGTGCAGGACAAACAATACTGCGTGTGGTGTTATGTGAAATCGTACCACCGTAGATATATACATGTGGAGGGTCAACATGTGCACTGAGACCTATCGCACCACCTAAAAGAGCATTGTTGTTAGTAATTTGGCCATCTCTCATGGTGAATCGCCCCAGAGCTTGTCCGACAAATACTCCGCCACCGGTTCCATTTATATCTCCGGCTTGCGGTGGATATGCGCAATCTGCCCAATTACCGGTCGCAACATTGTGTGATATTGTACCGCTATTGAAGTTGAAATTACCCCATACTCCTACACCGCCACCATTTATTCTGGCAGTATTATTTCTAATAGTACCACCGTTCATTGTGAAAGTGTTTCTGTTCGCAGTATTACCGTGAATCAACACACCGCCACCTTGTGCTCCGGATGTGTTATATGCTATTAATGCATCACCTGATAATGTAAAATATGATCCACCTGCACTCGTGTGACCTATTGCAACGCCGCCGCCACCTTGTCTCCATCTGCTGTTCGGTGTTGTGTTTGATGTAATTGTACCACCACTCATATAAAATACTGCAGGCTCAGATACGCTACCTAATACACGTACACCGCCACCACCATTGGCTTGAGATGAGTCTGTTGCATGATTGTTTGCTATTTGTCCATATGTCATCGTGAATGTACTTCCATGACCAACAAACACACCACCACCGGTATCAGCCGAGTTTGCTACTATTGCTCCACCGGACATATTGAATGTACTGTTCGTGCCTATGATTGTTATGCCTCTCGTCCCGGCACCTGTGATAGTACCGGCTGACATGTAAAAACTGCCGCCATTTTGTACCGTAACAGTTCCTGTAATTGTATAATCACTGTCTAAATAGAGCGTTCCACCATCAACTATGATATCTCCATCTATATCAAATCCTACAGTCTCTGTTTCACCAGCGGCAATTACACCTCCTGCAAGTGAAAGAACAAGCATTTCAATTTCTATATACCCATCGCTGTAATACTCTTCATCTTCATAGTCGTAATCATCGTAGTATGAATCATCATCTTGATTTTGATTTACATAGCCAGAATCATCTGTTGTGTCCTCATTATCGACAGGCAAATCTGACCCATAAGCATCATCACCTGAATCTTGTTCACTTTCCTGATTAGAATCAGTCACTTCTTCCTCGTTAGGTATATATATTTCCGTACCATACTCTTCTGTTGTTTCGGCCGGAATATAGGCAGGTTCTTCGGCAGCCACTAATGTCGTCAATGGAAGTATAGTTGCCATCATTATAATTAATATTATAATAGCAGTAACTCTATTCTTTGTTATTATTCCTGTCATTTTTTGCTTTTTTCTCATATGCTCTCTCCTGTCTATAGTATTATATTACCTTTTCATCTACTAACATTTATATATACTTGACTATATTTGTCTTGTATTTGTACTCTTATTATAGTATGAAAAATGAATGGTTTTTACAACTTTCCGTGAATGAATTGTAAACATTTTGTGAATTCACGCAGCGTTTCATTGCTAACTGCAGCGTTTTCCACTTTGTGTTCATGTTTATTTTTTAAATAATTTTCGCATACCAGCCTCCCTGTTTTACTTTTTTGTATGCATAGAGAATATTTTGTGGTAAAATGGCTAAACAACTTTAGGCAGTTTGAAAGGAATTGACTTATTATGAGCAAAACAAAAGTTGCCGTTATATTTGGTGGCTTTTCGCCGGAATATACAGTATCTCTTAAATCAGCTTTTTCAGTCATCAACGCCATAGACAAAGATAAATATGAAGTCACGATGATTGGAATTACAAATAAAGGATTATGGTATAAGTACAGCGGCCCAATTGATAATATCCCAAATGACAAATGGCATGGTGATGAGCAACATCTTACAAAAGTGCTTCTATCCGCCGATAGAGGCGGTGGATTACTCATGTTTGAAAATGACAAAGTCACATCACTTCCTATTGATGTGGTATTCCCTGTTATGCATGGACGTTATGGAGAAGATGGCA
Organism: Oscillospiraceae bacterium; assembly: GCA_009785345.1. GTDB lineage: Bacteria > Bacillota > Clostridia > Oscillospirales > Oscillospiraceae > WRMH01. The sequence continues at coordinate 5,435 of WQWL01000044.1, read as the reverse complement.
CAGTTCAAGGATTATGTGAGCTATCAGGTATTCCTGTAGTCGGTAGCGGCTCTGCAGCATCCTCACTATGTATGGATAAAATAAGATCAAATAATCTCGTTGCAAGTGTTGGTATTACAGTGCCAAAATTTGTTTCTTTTGAACAAATTCCAACAGAAGCAGAAATTCTTGAAGCAACTGCTATCCTGAACTTGCCCGTTTTTGTAAAACCTGTTAAAGCAGGGTCATCAATTGGCATTTCAAAAGTCGAAGACTATTCTCAAATCCTGGTAGCTGTCAAAGATGCTTTTAATTATGACAATGCCGTAGTAATTGAAGAAGGAGTTGTCGGACAAGAAGTTGGATGCTCTGTCATCGGCAATCATGATTTACGAACAGGCAGGGTAAACGAAATAGAAATATCCCAAGGGTTCTTTGATTTTACAGAAAAATATTCATTAATAACATCAAAAATTCATGTACCTGCCCGAATTGACACAGAAAGTGAGCAAAGAGTACAGGAAGCCGGAAAGCTCATTTTCCGTACACTCGGTTGTCGAGGATACGCTAGAATTGATATGTTTTTAAAAGGTGATGGCGATATAGTTTTCATCGAAGCAAACACCATACCTGGATTTACTGCACACAGTCAGCTTCCCAAAATGATGAAAGCTGCCGGTGTCGATTATCCTGAACTTGTCGACATGTTATTAGAACTTGCTTTACAAGTCGAGCGAGGTCAGTGGTATGGTTGATTCACCAATAGAACGCGGGCGCGCCTGGATTGAAATCGATCTTGATGCGCTATCGCATAACATCGCAGATATTCGCTCAAAAGCACCGAGGGATTCTGAAATTATGGCAATCGTTAAAGCTAATGCATATGGACACGGTCTTGACAAAATCGCAGAACGTATGGTGCAAGAAGGAATTAACACTTTTGGTGTTGCTACAATTAATGAAGGCATACAGCTAAGACAGTCTGCTCCAACCGGAGATATCTTAGTTTTTGGTCGTGTACACATTGATGATGTAAAACTGCTAAGTAAATACAGGTTATCTCAACTTGTAGTTGATGGTGCTCATGCCAAATTTCTTAGCAAATGCGGTCATCAATTAGATGTGCATATTGCAATTGATACCGGCATGCATCGGCTTGGTTTAGATCCGAGCAATTTTGATGAAATCGAAAGCATTTTCTCATATAGTAACTTAAGTGTAAAAGGTCTTTTGACACATTTTGCATCTGCTGATAGTTTTGATGATGATGATATTTCTTTCACCCATACGCAAATAAAGAGATTTTATACAGTTGTTTCTAAATTAAAAGAAAAAGGGTACGATGTAGGAAAACTGCACGCTCAGTCAAGCTATGCAATTTACAATTATCCTGAATTAAAATGTGATTATATACGTCCCGGTATAATGCTGTACGGTGTACATAGCCAAAGTGATGATACAAAAATAACAACAAATCTGCGTCCTGTCTTGTCTTTACGAGCCAATATAGCTCAAGTGAAATGGATAGGCATCGGAGAGTCTGTTAGCTATAGTCGAATTTATACATCGGATAAACCTAGCAAAATAGCAACAGTATGCATTGGCTACGCTGATGGAGTACCAAGGCAAATGTCAGGTAGTGGCGCAGTAGCTATTGTCAAAGGGCAAAAAGTGCCAATCGTCGGACGAATTTGCATGGATTTGCTCATGTTGGACGTTACCGATGTGGGGCATGTTGAAGCAGGAGATGTTATTACGATTATTGGAAAAGACGGAGATAGTGAAATCCGCTGCGAAGATGTTGCCGCAATCTCTGGCACTATTACCAATGATGTATTAACCGGACTTGCAAGCAGGTTGCCGAGAATATATGTTTAGTGTTTCATTTTGTAAGGAGATGACAATTTATGGCATTAGGTGATTTTAAATTATTTCAATATAAGAGCAAAAACCAAAGAGATAGAGAAGAACATGAGTATGCCGTATGGGCATTTCCATACGGGGATACCCAAAAAGAGAAGCTATGTGAGCTTTTTAAAGAGCTTATCCGAAAGCCATATATACCGATGTGCCTTACTGTATATCTAACATGCAAAGAACTATTTGAATGGACGCTCAAAAACTCTGAATCTCATGAAGAAGCGATTAATAAAATGATAAATGTTGTTAAGGGGTATGAACAATTGCTAACTCCGGCAGAAACGCCACTTTACCTCGCACTTGTTCTGGCTAGTGCAGAAATTGATGAAAATTGTGAGTATCCATCTGCAGACGAAATTCGCACACGTATAAAAGAGCTGGAAGACATGAGAATCGTCAAACGTTCGAAATTATTTAAGAGAAAGTGACAGGGATTCGTATTAGTTGACAAAAAACAAGTCGGTCGTGATTTTTTCACTTCCGACTTGTTTTATCATAGTTGATGTAAAATTTTACTCTTTTAGCATTTTCATATACGTTCTCATACCGTCCTCTTCATTTTGACGATACTCAAATTTGAAATGTTCAGCTACCGTCAATGCCAATGTGTGAAACAAGTCACACATTTTGTAAACTGATGCCCAAATATTCTCGTACCTACTGTCGGAATATGTGGCGGTATACTCATCGTAAATTTCTGGTGAAAGATAGCGTTTGAAATATTTGCCATCCTTGCCCACAGAAAAATCAAAACCATGTTGAGTCCCGATATACCATTCAATCATGCGGTGCAGCTCCGGTCGAACAACTGTATTTAGCATATTCATCGCGTATGGCAGTTCGTCTCGAGCAATTCCTTTGATAACATTGTTCAAGCACCACCAAAATTCATTGCAACACGAATAATAGTATAGTTCGGTTGGCAGTTCTATATGATACACCGTATCTGTTGGTTTTGGAAGTGGTGATAAGAAGCCGGTACCGTTATCTTTATCCAGCAAAACCACTGAGGGTTCACCATTAGATGAATATTTCTGTGGTGGCAAAACTGTTAAATCCAGTCTTGCACCATCAGGATATATCATCATATAGTTAAAATGCCCACCACCATCCGGCCAGCGCATTGCTTCCGGCATTTGCATTATTAGCGGATTACCGAAATGTTCAATCACCCATTCCGGATTATTAAAATATGGCTCAATGTCCGTGACATAATAGCTAATATCGTAATCTTGATATTGATCTTTTATCGCAGCAGGATTGGCACGCGAACCTTCCATGCTGACAGAACGAATTCTCTCATCCGATTTTGCAACATCAAGTATCATATTCATCATTTCTTGCTCTGTTCGCATTTTTTGATTACCTCTGTTACTATATATTTATTGGTTGGTGACATGGTATCCATCCATGTCATTTTCAATCTTATCAGAAATTTTGTTAGAGCGGTTTCAACAGGGCATGGCGGTGCGGTGACGTAAGTTTTATTGACATACGTTATTATACCACATTTACTAACTCGTATCCGCAATATCTAGTTCCGCTCCATCAAAATCTTTACAGGTTCGCACTTGGTAATTCGACTGATTGATACAATTCCCGCAATAGAGGCCAAAAGGATTGATACACCTAATATCTGAATTGCTGTCAAAATACTTACTGATACATCGACATTGATAGAATCAGTCTGTCCGGCTAGTATCATGTTGGATATCGGCTGTGACAACATTGCTCCCGCACCCATGCCAAGGGCAAAGCAAATGCAGGTAATTGTAAGTATTTCAATCCAAAGCCCAAGTGCGACTGTTTTCTTTTTCATTCCCATAGCACGCAAAACACCAATTTCATACTTACGCTCACGGATAGAGATTACCGATAAAAGCACCATAATGAATGCACCCAACACAAGCACAATGATAAGAAACGTAAAGGTTATATTTTGCAGATTCTCTAAGTGTCCAATTGCGTTTTTAAATGTAGCATTCTCCGTTACCACAGAATAATTGTCCGGCAAACCTTTATTGCGTAGTTCAGCTTCAAAGTCATAAAGCATCTCAGGCTGTTTTAAAAAATATATTGCTTCAATCCCACTCATACTCATGGGATTTTCTCTTATGTCTGCCCCAACTAAGTATTCAGATTCGGCAAAATAGTGAAATTGCTCAAGAGTAACCGATTCTTCACCATATATTATCTGTCTTGGTGCGACACGCACCATTCTTTCAAAGGTATATCTCGTTTCAGAGATGACAGCTTCTGTTGTGTTTGAAATTGCTAACGTTATGACTGAGGCTGTGATAATAGCGAAGATAATTACTCCCAGCAGGATATTACGTCCTTTATTCCTACCAAGATTTAAAAGTGCGTGCTCCAAAACATACATTGCGCCTAACCCCTTGCACCTAATTGAGCAGATTGATTCAATATTGCTCCGTCCGGTGCTTTCTCCCCCGCTTCGGGCAACAATCTGAAAATACCTTCTTCTAAACTTAACACCTCATCGGCCATGGCGGTCACATCGTCTGAATGTGTCACGATTATCACACACTTTCCCTCGTCATGTGCGAGTGATTGAAATATTTCCAACACTTTTGTTTCGTTATCTCCGTCTAAACTGCCTGTCGGTTCATCAGCCACAATCAACATCGGGTCATGTGCCAATGCCCGTGCTATACCGATACGCTGTTGTTCGCCGCCTGATAGTTTGAGAATTTTTCGATGAGCCTTTTCCTGTGAGATACCCACCTTGTCCAAAAGTTCAAATGCCCGCGCTTTTTTGTCTACTCCGGTTACATCACTGATATTCATTGATAAAACTATATTATCAATGGCTGTAGCATTGGTCAGCAGATTCAAACTTTGAAATATAATACCTGCTTTTTGCGCTCTGTAGCGGTCACGGTCGATTTCAGAAAGGTTCTCACCACAAAAATCAACCCGTCCGCTTGTAGCTGTGTCCAGTCCTGACAGCAGATTGAGTAACGTGGACTTCCCTGCGCCGGACTTGCCTACGATTGTATAAATTTTTCCGGCTTCAAACTGCAAGTTTACATCTTTGAATATGATCTTTTCTGCTCCCTCATATTTGTAGGAAACACTTTGTAATGCTAGTGTACTCATAATTTTCTCCTAATTTTTTTGTATTTTAGTGCCAATATCGTATGTCTTTTGTAACTTTGCAATCGTCTATTTGCTCACGCACGTTCTCTTAGTATTTTCAATGGTTCGTATCGTGTGATCACCACAACTCCTATTGTGCCGGATAATGCTGCCAGGCCAAGTGTTATGACAATGATTTGAATGATGACATTCATGCTCAAGCCTACCGTTATTTCGCTTTCCGGCCGATAGCCTACACTGTGTTCAGTCTGCATCTGGCCACCCCAAATAACGACAGCACCAAATCTATCATGTCCTAATTCCTCTGATCTAGCTTCAGCGGCAACAACTCTGCTTTCTAATAAGCCGTCTGCGACAGGCTGTGCTACCAGTTGTCCTGCGCCAAGTCCTATCACAAGGCACATCGTTGTTATAAT
>WQWL01000043.1 GCA_009785345.1 Oscillospiraceae bacterium | reverse complement strand
TTTGGCTCTTAAAAAGCATCCTCTGCAACTTGCTAGAGTATATAGGAAAAATCATCATTTTTCACAAGGTATTTTGTCAATAGTACCTATTGACAAAATGGCACTACATAACAGAATGACGAAACATCACAGGAGAACAATATGAAAACAAAACTTACTGACATAGCAAGTGTAATTCGGAGTAAAAACTCTGGTCCGTATGAACTGACTCTTGATATAATTTTCAATGAATTTGATGACTATGAACGAGTTAAGCAGAGCGGTTATATAAGTGAAGAATTAATTTGTTCACTATATAATGTAACTCCGGACAAAATTATTGGTATCTTTGCATTTGACCCTGCAAAGGCAATAAAGGTGACAATTAAACGCCCACTGTGTTCAGGCGATTTGGGTGAAACTGATGTGTACGGTGCACAGCAGCATGCACCATTATTGGGATTAGTCTTCCATTCTTAAATAATTTTTGGAGAATCTAATGTATGACATACATTGCCATATCATCCCAGGAGTAGACGATGGTGCTGGAGATTATCATGAAGCAAAGAAAATGCTACAATTTGCATACAATGAAGGGATACATGGTCTAATTGCGACGCCTCACTACAACAGTAGCTTTAAAGATGGTGATTTTGAATTGTGGGAACAAAGTTTTAAAAAGCTCAAAAAAATTGCAAGAAGTGTGAACAAAAAGTTCATGGTGCATCAGGGTGCCGAGATATTCTATGACTCTGAGGTATTGAAGAAACTTCAAACCGGTGCAGAGATTACTATGGCAGGAAGCAACTATGTGCTTTTAGAATTTCCTTACGACATATCTTTTAAATATTTGGAGATGTACTTGATTAATGTGATGGATTCAGGATTCAATCCTATTATCGCTCATATGGAGCGATACGTAGCATTACATGATTTAGATTGTGTCGAGAGCATAAAGCGACAGGAGGTGCTTTTGCAGGTTAATACATCGACTATAGTTAGTGGTTCGTTTTCAAAAAGAAGAAGGATGTTAAAGTTAATTGAGGATGGATACATTGACGCGATTGGAAGTGATGCACATAATGTGACATCAAGACCGGCAAATTGGGCAGCTTGTATAGATTACCTTAACAAAAAAGTTGGATATGGAGTTGTGGAGAGATTAACTACAGAAGTATATGAGAAGATAATAAAGGAAAAGAGAGCAAAGTAAATCTTGCCACTATAGACTTGAGCTACAAAGTGCAGTCCGCAGTATTGAGTTGATATGCTCCCCTTAAAGTAGACAGTGTAAATAAAAACACTGGAAAGCTGAAGGGGAGCATTATGTCAAGAAACACCAATATTCGACGGAAAAAATAGGTGAATTCGTCACAATAACAAATATTGTAAATTATGTGAAAACAGCCACTTAAAGTAGACAGTGTAAACAAAAGACACTGAAAAGCTAAAAGGGATCATTAGGGATCATAATTATGTCTAGAAATACCAATATTTAATAGAAGAAAAGGAACAAATTCGTCACAATAACAAAGGTTGTAAATTGTGTGAAAATAGCGACTGGTTTCACACAATATTATGGTCAAAATAGCAGTTGACACTAGTGTTGCTGTGTGGCAGACTAGGGAAGTTGAATTTTAATAGGCAATGCAGTAGCGCAAATGTTTATGATTTGTGAACAAGATAAAATTGTAGCAATAAATATTATCGGTTCCATCTTAAACGAGAGTATAGGGAGACTTCACTTGGAGAACATTAATATAAAAGCAACAGAAGCAACTAGCACGTACATTATGGAGCTTTATAGAATCCTTAGAACAAATGTTGAGTTTTCGGGAGCAGACAATAAAGTTATTGCTATTACAAGCAGCACCCCAGGTGATGGTAAAAGTACCGTATCATTCAGATTAGCGCAAGTATTTGCCGAAGCCGATAATAGCGTATTGCTTTTAGATGCAGATATGCGAAAATCTGAACTGCGATCCAAAATGGAGTCAAAAAAGGATTATACCGGACTTAGTCATATTTTGGTAGGTAAAGCCAAATTGAGTGAAGTTGTTTATAGTACGAATGTTAAAAATTTATTTCTTCTGCCGACAGGTGTCTTTCCGACCAACCCGGCAGAATTACTTAGTACATCTATTTTTGATGAGTTGATATCTACTATTAGAGGCAAGTTCGATTATATCATTATCGACACTCCGCCCATTGGCTCCGTGATAGACGCTGCACTCGTAGCTAACAAAGCTGATGGTAGCATTATAGTAATATCATCTGACAAAAATCCCCGGACTATAGAAAAGAAAGCTATTGAGCAAATGAATAAGGCAAATCCAAACATTATAGGCGTAGTTCTGAAAGACGTTAATACTGGATTTGACAGTCGCTATCAGACATATAAAAGCAAGTACAGTTACTACACTGACAATGGGGCGGATTCAAAGAAAAAAAGCAAAAAGAGCAGATGGAAAAACAAGACGATAATGAGTATAATAGATAGACGTAATAGTAGGCGGAGTAAATAATGGAACACGCAAGCGGAATCAATAATGAAATTGAAATTGACCTAGTGCTAATGCTTAGGTTTTTAATAAAGAGATGTTGGTTTATAGCTATCGGAGCAATATTAGGTGCCACAGCGGTTTTTGTTATTACAACATTTATATTGACTCCTCGTTATCAATCATCAGCCGTGATTTATATGCTGGGAGGCACAACGTCTATAACATCATGGGCAGATGTTCAGATAGGGGGCGCATTGGCAGAAGACTTCCTCTTTATGGTTCAGTCAAGACCGGTTCTTGATGGAGCCGTTGAGATCGTAGGTGAGCAGGGACTTAATGTTACACGTGGGCAGGCAAGAAATATGCTTGAAGTTAATAGTGTTGGCACTCGCATGATACGTATAACTGTGACTTCGGCTGACCCGACCGTTGCTTATATGGTTGCTGACGCAGTTACCACTGCGGCTGTCGTTAGAATAGGGCAAATTACATTAAGCGATCCACCGACTGTGGTTGAAATGGCTGAGATGCCGTTATCACCTATGACTGGTCGTATAAATATGGTTCTAGGGATATTTGCAGGGATTTTGCTGTTTGCATCCATTCTTATAGTTCGCTTTATTTTTAATGACCACATCAAAACCGAAGATGATGTGAAAAAATTCCTTAACCAGAACACCCTTGTCGTTATTCCATTAGAAGGCAAGTAAGATGTTTACAGTACAATAGAAAATAATCATGACAGAAAAGGAACAACATCCAATCGAGCAAAATAAGTCAAATAAATATAATAAATTTCGCATAATCAGTCTGATTGTATCAGTTGCCGTCTTAATCACAGTAATCACAATTTTAGTATTTCAGCACTATCAACGTCAACAACATCAGCAACAAAGCAATGAGTTATCCGATTCAGTACGTCAGGTGATTGAAGAAGCAGAGTCGGAAACAATACCAGATTCAGGTGACCTGGATTCTATCGATGAATCTGAACCAGTAGAAGAAGCACCACAAGTAATTATTCCTATAGATTTTGAATACTTATGGGAAATTAACGAAAGTGTCCATGCCTGGATTACTATCTATGACACCGATATTGATTATCCAATTCTGCAGTATGGTGGAAGCGATCAAGAATTCTATTTACGTCGCAACATAGATCGAGAGTGGATGATGAGGGGTTCCCTCTTCACCCAAAACTTTAATGCACAAGACTTCTCAGATCGTGTTACCTTGATATATGGTCATAATATGAGAGATGGCACGAAATTTGGGAGACTATATCAATACTTGAATGCAGACTTTATGAGAGAGCATAGGAATATAACAATATATACCCCGAATTCTATACTGACATACAAAGTCTTTGGGGCATTCACATTTGATGATAGACACATCATGGTTTACTATGATTTTGAGTTCGATAGTCACTTTTATTGGTTCTTGCAAGATTTAACGGAGTTTCGTACACTAAACCAATTTTGGCTTGATGATATAGTGATTACAAAAGATGACCGTATCGTAATACTCTCTACATGTGTACAAAGACGTGATCATCGCCTGCTAATTGGAGCTGTACTAATAGATGAAGAAATCAAAAAATAGAAAGTATTACATCATCATCTCAGCTTTAGCTGTTATTTCGTTACTGATTTTCTTGCTATCATCAAATCCGTATATACAAGGCAGTGCTTCTTATCCAGAACCGTTTTTTGATTCGCAGTCAGAAATTATAGCTAGGACACCAGGCTCACGAGCCAGTATTGGCAGACAAGATACTATCTGGTTTCAAGGTCAAGAGTTTATGCTAAACCCAAGTCTTACCAATATCTTATTTCTGGGAATTGACCAGAGAGGAGAGGTGAGACCGGAAGGTGGAAATATAAGACAGTCCGGTCAGGCAGATGCGGTTATGCTAATCACCTTATGTGACAGTCGAGAACTGGCAAAGACGTTACATATATCTCGCGACTTGATGACTGATATAGATTTGTATAACATAGCAGGTCAGGTATATGGTAGTTTCCACGGACAATTAGCTCTTCAGCATGCCAGAGGAAGAGGCGGACACAGCAGTAGTAGGGCTATGGTATCAACTGTGTCGAGAATATTATATGACTTGCCGATTCATCACTACCTGGCACTCAACATAGACTCGATAGCTCTGCTAAACGAGGTGGTCAATGGAGTAACGATAACTTTTGAATATGACTATTCGCATATTGACCCGGATTTTATAATAGGTGAAACTATCACTATGACTGATCGTCAAGCAGAGAGGTTTGTACAGTGGCGCGATGTCAACATTATGGGAAGCAATGAAGATCGTTTAGATCGTCAGCAAGCTTACATACTAGCATTCTTCCAAAGTCTCAGCAACCTCAGAAGTGAAACTCGAGAGGCACAAGCGCAAATATTTGAAAGTTTACAGCAATTTATGATTACAAGCCTTTCAATAGAAGATCTACATGGTTTCTCAAATTATGGTTTTGATGATGCGCTTACAAAGAGGTTGCCTGGAGAGATTATCCATCTACATGATGAAAACCTTGCAGGTTCATACAATGGGATTGTACTTAGTGAATTTCATGCAGATGAAGTAGCACTGCAAGAACTAATAATTAGTCGATTTTTTGTACGCTATGGTGAGTAAGTGTATTATGCTCTCCCATTGTTAAGTGAGTAACATCTAACTCTAACAAAGATATACATAATGAATGAGCCGGGATAGGCACAAGCAATGGTACTGTGGGAACTGTTGCAATGACCGACTGGCAAAATAAGTGGAGGAAAAAAGTGAAAAAAAAGGTATTAACAGTTTTACTTGCTGCGATGTTGGTCATGTTGGTTCCAATAACCGCTTTGGCTGAACCGACGCGAAACTATAGTCCTACTGATTACGTAGACGTACTACTACCGGATGGAACAAGACTGGATTCTATGTGTGATTTAGATGATATTATCGATCACATGAATAATTCACCTCAATATACATCGCGTTGTGTGGATTTAATAACTGAGTTGAATAATGCAGAAAATGAAGAGCTATTGCAGCTGATTCAAGATATTATGTCACCTGAGGAGCTTCAAGCATTGCTAAGCAACCCTCAAATTCCAATTAATAATCTAGATGAACTCTTGCAATCTTTACAGGAAGTGCATGTTACATATGTTCACATGCCTGAAGGTTACGAGTCAGATCCAAATAATGTAACAATAGGTCATATTTGGGCGGGAACTATTGATGAAATTAGAGCCGGAGAATGGGTTATGCTGTTCCGCCTGACGGATGCACCTGATTCATACTGGGAGTACATAGGTACATTTTTAGTTGAGCCTGACGGTAGAATTCGAGTGCCAATCGGTGATTTTTCACTAGTTGCATTTGTTTGGCTTGACCCTGGTACAGTACAGGATACCCCACGACCACCAACCGATACTGATGATCCCGCACCAGGCACTGGCGATCAACCGATTCGTTCACCGAGTACCAGAGATGTGAATAATGTCATACTCTACATAATAGGAGCAATTGCTCTAGGTGGGGTGCTTCTATTTAGCAAAAGGCAAAGAATAACATACGAAAAAAACTGACCAATAGCTATATTTTATAAATACGTAAAATTAATAAGCAATTACAAACGTTCTCAAAAAGGGATTATCGCTACGCAAATCTATGTTAATGACATAGTTTGTATCGCATAGTCCTAATAATACGGCTGCGACCAAATATGAAGTGATTTTGTTGCAGAAGAAGGTTGGGGCAAATGAGGTTGTTGAAAAGAAGTTATAAGTTAATTATTTGCGATTTGGTAGTCATCCACGTTGCGTTGCTATTTGCTTTGTGGATTGAGTTTCGTTCACTAAATGTGCTGACAATATATAGTTTTGTTATTCCGCTTTCTATGGCTAATACAGTAATAGCTTTGTTTTTGTTTTGGCGCTTTAAGCTTTATAGCAGTATATTGGCATTTTTTAGTTTTAAGGAATTCTCAAAGTTATTAATATGCTGTGCTTTATCAGCCTTTGGAATACTGATGTGCATAATTATATTTAATGCGACGCGCGCAATAAATTACAGTATGTTATATTTTCTCTTTTTAGCTAGTGGAACATCACTCCCGCGTGTATATAGGCGTTTTGAACGATATATGAGACAACGCAAAGTAGATAAGAATATGAAAATAAATAATATAATGGTAATTGGTGCTGGATTTGCAGGCAGTGCCATTATTAAAGAGATTACAGATAGTCAACACTTGAAAGGTAATATTGTATGCTGTATTGATGATGATCTTTCCAAAAAAGGAAAACACATTCACGGTATTGAAATAGTAGGCGGAAGAGATTTTATTGAACAGATGTCAGAAAAATATGAGGTTGACGAAATAATCATTGCTATGCCGTCGATGTCATCAAAAATTGTCAGAGATATTTTGGAAATCTGTAAAAACACAGGTTGTCATGTTAAGACGCTTCCCGGTCTATATCAATTGCTAAATGGTGAGGTTGCTGTTTCCAGGTTGCGCGATGTTGAGGTAAATGATTTATTGGCACGCGACCCAATTGCTGTGAACTTAGACGAAATTATGGATTATGTCGTACAGAAAACGGTTTTGGTCACTGGTGGAGGCGGTTCAATCGGAAGCGAACTCTGCCGCCAGATAGCAAATTATAACCCGGCTAAGCTTGTCATATTCGATATTTATGAAAATAGTGTATACGAACTACAGCAAGATTTGAAAAAAAACCATCCAGACTTAGATTTTGATATAATCATTGGCTCTGTCCGCGATTATGAACGTATGTCAAATGTTTGTCAGTTTTATAGCCCGGATATTGTGTACCATGCAGCTGCCCACAAACATGTGCCTTTTATGGAAGATAGCCCGAATGAAGCTATTAAAAATAATGTTTTTGGCACGCTCAACACTGCAAAAGCTGCTGCTGCGAACGGCACTAAGCGTTTTGTCCTAATTTCCAGCGATAAAGCTGTCAACCCTTCTAGTGTTATGGGTGCTACAAAAAGAATTTGTGAAATGATAATTCAGCAAATGGATACAGAATTTGATACAGAATTTGTAGCTGTTCGTTTTGGAAATGTCTTGGATAGTGCAGGAAGTGTGTTTCCGCTTTTCAAAAAACAAATCCAGGAAGGCGGTCCTGTGACAATAACACATAAGGATGTTGTCAGGTATTTTATGACAATACCTGAAGCGGTTTCTCTTATTTTACAAGCAGGATGTTATGCCAAAGGCGGAGAGATATTTGTTCTTGACATGGGTGTTCCTGTCAGGATTGATGATATGGCTCGAAATCTGATTAAATTATCCGGTTATGTTCCTGATGTGGATATTGATGTAGTTTACACGGGTCTCAGACCTGGTGAAAAATTATTTGAAGAACTATTATTAGCAGAAGAAGGACTATTGAAGACGGATAATGAGTTGATTTTTGTTGCAAATCCTATTGTATACGAGGAAAAAAAGTTTTTTACTGGTTGTGAGGAGTTGAAAGTATTGGCTTATAATAACAGTACAAAAACTGTAACTAAAATCCGAGAAATGGTTGACATGTATAAAACACCGGATTGAGAGAAGAATGTATAGTAATATAGATTCTTTGCTATATTGCAAGCAACCAACCTATTATACTGTTTGGTTCAAACAGTATAATAAATTGTAAATGCGTAGGAGGCGTAGCATTGCCTTTAAAAATGATGTTCATCACAAATGAAGTTCGAATCGCAAAAATTGCAGAGTCAGCTACTGTCGATATTATTTTCATAGACTTAGAGGTCAATGGGAAAAATGTTAGACAAGCCAATATGGATACAGTTAAATCGAGTCACACAATTAGCGATGTAAGCAATATGAAAAACATTTTATCTACATCTAAATTGCTCGTCCGGATCAACCCACTCTATGAAGGCACACAATTGGAAATAGATGAAGTGATTTCTCGTGGTGCAGATATTGTAATGTTACCAATGTTTCAGACAACAGCTGACGTAGTCAAGTTTGTAGATATTGTAAACGGTCGAGCACAAACGATGCTACTTGTGGAAACGATTGAGGCAGAAAAAAGCATATCACAGATATCTGCGATGTCAGGCATAAACACGATACACATAGGACTCAATGATTTACATATTGCCCACAATAAGACATTTATGTTCGAACTTTTAACCGATGGAAACGTGGAAAGAATGAGAAAGCATATCATGAGATACGAAATATCGTACGGGTTTGGTGGAATTGCAAAGCTTGATGAAGGTATGCTCCCAGCAAGAAGTATAATTGCCGAGCACTATCGCCTAGGTTCTACTCAAACAATTTTATCGCGTAGTTTTTGTAATACGAGCGATTTGTTTGATTATGATGAAATAGAAGAACAATTCGAGAATGGTATGAAAGCCATTCGGGAGTTTGAGTGTCAATTACCACTTTTATCGAATGAATTTTTTGCGAATAATAGGAATGATGTAATTGAAAGAGTAAAAGCAATAGTCTATTCGAAAAGAGGTGCGTAGTGTATTTGAAAATTAAACGTATTCTAGATATTATATTCAGTTTGCTAACAATGATTTTACTACTGCCAATCTTTTTATTAGTAGTTCTCATGATTAGGGTTGATTCGAAAGGACCATTTATTTTTAAGCAACAGAGACTTGGAAAACATGGTAAAGTATTTGAGATATATAAATTTCGCTCAATGACTGTAGGTGCAGAGCAAAAAGGTAGTGGAGTCTATTCAAGTAAAGGCGATGTTCGTGTTACCCGTGTGGGTCGATTAATTCGCAGTATTAGTATTGATGAATTACCGCAGCTGGTTAACATATTGCGTGGAGATATGAGTTTCATTGGTCCACGTCCTCCACTTACATATCACCCTTGGCCAATTGATGAATATACAAGTGAGCAGAAAAAAATGTTTTGTGTACGTCCGGGCATTACAGGATGGGCACAAGTCAACGGACGTAAAACTGTAGAATGGAATCAGCGTATCGAAATGAGCTGTTGGTATGCTACAAATATTCGTTTGATATTGGATATTAGAATATTTTTTCTTACAATATGGAAAGTGCTATCTAGAGAAAAAAACGAAAATGTTGGAAAAACAATTGTATGTAATGCTACGGAGAAAAGTCAAGTTGAGGAGATTACACTTTGAATTTACTTTTAACTGGAGCACTTAGCTACACAGAAGGGCAATTAGATATATTTAAAAGTCAGTTTTCTGTTGATTTTCTGAAATCTGAAAATTCTATAGTTGATATGCCCGCAAAATATGATGCAATTATCTGCAACGCATTATTTTTATACAACAGTATTACAAAGTTTGCCAATTTAAAATTTGTTCAACTAACAAGTGCAGGTTTTGACAGGATTGACTTAGATTATTGCAAAATTAGAAATATAATTGTTGAAAATGCCAAGGGAATTTATTCAATTCCTATGGCAGAATGGGTGGTACTAAAGGCATTAGAAATATACAAAAACACTCCGTTTTTTATTCAAAGCCAAAAGGAAAAGCTGTGGCTGAAAAATAGAGAGTTATCAGAACTAAATGGGAAAGTGGCAACTATAGTAGGTTTTGGTAGTGTGGGGAGAGAGGTCGCAAAAAGACTCAAAGCATTCGGGGTTTACATCAATGCAGTTGATGTAGACATGATTCAAACGGAGTATTATGATCAACGCTATTGTGCTGATAAAATTATGACCCCGATTTCACAAAGTGATATTATTGTATTAACATTACCTCTAACCAAGCAAACTAAACATATGTTTTCTGACAAACTATTTAATGCTATGAAAACGGATGTCGTTCTTATAAATGTCTCCAGAGGTGCGATTATTGATGAGGCGAGCCTCATGAGGAATATAAATAAGTTTCGCGGTGTCGCACTTGATGTGTTCGAGGAAGAACCACTTAATGAAGAAAGTCCGCTTTGGGATATGAAAAATGTGATTATAACACCACATAACTCTTTCGTGTCAGATTGCAATACTGACAGATTGTATGCACTTATAAACTCAAATCTAAATGATTTTATCAAAAGCACGTGAATTATATAGATAGCAGGGTTATGTGCGAGACGATTATGCATGAAAAATTTAGTGATTTTATAGTTTCGAAGGTGGTGTAACTAAATGGCGAGAATTCTGGTAACTGCTGCTGTGGCGAGAAGCATTTACAAATTTCGCAGTGAACTACTTGATAGACTCGTCAACGACGGATATCAAGTGACTGTGTGCTGTGACTCAGATCATGTATCTCCCGAATATTTTGATAGTATGGGCTGTGATTATAAACGAATCAAAGTAGGTCAGCAAGGAAAAAATCCACTAGATGATATCAAGCTTTTTTTTCAGTACATGAGAATATTAAGAAGTGAAAAACCAGATGTTGTACTAACATATACTGTTAAGCCCAATATATACGCTTCCATTGCTAGTAGATGGTTGAAAATACCATACATAAATAATGTCACAGGACTTGGTGTTATTGGCAATAAGGGTTTTTTGCAAAAAATTCTTTTTGTTATGCAAAAATTTGCATTAAGTAAATCGAGTTGTGTATTTTTTCAAAATGAATCAAATCTATCACTATATCGTAGTGAAAAAATTGTGAGAAATCAATTTAAGCTTATTCCGGGGTCGGGAGTTAACATAAAAAAATATCATGCAGCTGATTATCCATCAGAAAATACACTGGTGAAATTCATCACAGTTGCTAGAATTCGCAAAGACAAAGGGATTGACGAGCTGTTTGCAGCAGTTCGTGTGCTTAAGGAATACAGTGTGGAATTCCACATTGTCGGACCTTGTGAAGATAAGGCATATATTGGAATTATGAATAAATTGCAACAAGATTATCCAGTTATATATCACGGTCAATTGACACAAGAACAAGTGCACGAAATGATTATTCAGCAACATTGTCTTATTCATCCATCCCATTCCGAAGGAATGGCTAATGTTATCTTAGAAAGCGCCGCTTGTGCAAGACCTGTCATTGCAACGAATATTCCAGGCTGTCGCGAAGCAGTAGATGATGGTGAAACTGGCTATTTGTACCCAGTTAAAGATGCTGATGCATTAACTGAACGAATTAAGCACTTTGTGGAGCGTTCATGGGAAGAAAAGCAGGATATGGGGTTTGCCGGACGTCGTAAGATAGAAATTGAATTTGATCGCAATATAGTAGTTAATGCATACTTAGAAGAAATAAAGAAAGTTTTGGAGATTTAGTTATATGGACTTGTACGAGAAAATCATAGCAAGAAAAGAAAAAATTTCAATTATAGGATTAGGCTATGTAGGTCTACCCATTGCCATTGCGTTTGCAAAAAAAGTAGATGTAATAGGTTTTGATATATACGCAGAGAAAATACAACTATACAAAAGTGGTGTTGACCCTACAAAAGAAGCTGGAGATGATGCCGTTAAAGCGACTTTAATTGACTTTACTTGTGATGAAGCACAGTTAAAAGAAGCAAAAGTTCACATAGTTGCTGTGCCTACACCAGTACGTAATGATAAAGCACCAGATTTAATGCCTCTTGAGAGTGCAAGCAGAATATTAGGAAGAAATCTGGAAAAAGGGAGTATCGTCATATATGAGTCCACAGTATTCCCAGGTGTTACGGAAGATATTTGTGTGCCGATTTTAGAAAAAGAATCTGGTCTGAAATGTGGGGTTGATTTTAAAGTAGGTTATTCTCCAGAGCGCATTAATCCGGGAGATAAAGAACACAGACTAGAAAATATTATAAAAGTTGTTGCAGGTATGGATGCTGAAAGTCTCGATATCATTGCCAAAGTATATGAGCTAGTTGTAGATGTTGGTGTATATAAAGCAGAAAGCATTAAAGTTGCAGAAGCGGCAAAGGTCATTGAAAATACGCAAAGAGACATTAATATTGCTTTTATGAATGAGTTATCGATGATATTCAATAAGTTAGATATTGATACAAGAGCAGTATTGGAAGCGGCAGGTACAAAATGGAACTTCTTGCGATTTCACCCTGGATTGGTGGGCGGACACTGTATTGGCGTTGACCCATATTACTTAACATTTAAGGCGGAACAGGTGGGGTATTATCCACAAATAATACTTTCCGGTCGTCGTATAAATGATGGCATGGGGAAATATGTAGCAGAAAGTCTTATAAAGCAACTCATTGGTAGTGGTAGATGTGTATTAGGAGCTAAGGTTGCTATTTTAGGTTTTACATTCAAAGAAAATTGCCCTGACACACGAAACACAAGAGTTATTGACATTGTTAATGAACTTAATGAATATGGAGTGACTTCACTAATTGTGGATCCTGTGGCAGATATTGAAGAAGCAAAACATGAATATGGAGTCGATATAATTAACCTGGAAGACATTTCTGAGGTTGATGCAGTAGTAATAGCTGTTGGTCATGATGAATTTATGTCGTATAATGAGAGAACCTTTGATGCGTTATATAACGATAAGCAAAATCGTATACTTATTGATGTAAAAGGAATTTATTGCAAAGAAAAATATATTGCTCTAGACTATAAATATTGGAGACTTTGATTATGGGCTATACAGACTTGAAGTTCAAGAGCGGAGCCACATTTTTGATAACAGGTGGTGCGGGGTTTATTGGATCAAACTTATGTGAGTCTATACTGGGCATGGGCGGAACAGTAAGGTGCTTAGACAACTTTTCTACAGGCAAAAGGGAAAATATTGAATCATTTATTAACCATACGCACTTTGAGTTGATAGAAGGTGATATTCAAAATTATGAGACATGTGCGAAAGCATGTATTGATGTAGATTATCTCTCTCACCAGGCTGCTTGGGGGAGTGTGCCAAGAAGTATAGAAATGCCATTGATATACGAGGATATAAATGTTAAAGGCACTTTGAACATGTTAGAAGCAGCGAGACAGTCAGGAGTGAAAAGGTTTGTCTATGCATCAAGTTCGTCTGTTTATGGTGATGAACCCAATCTTCCTAAAATTGAAGGCAGAGAAGGCAAACTACTCTCTCCATACGCACTAACGAAAAAGATGAATGAGGAGTATGCAAGGCTGTATACAGAGTTATATGGGCTTGAAACGATTGGACTACGTTATTTCAATGTGTTTGGCAAACGGCAGGATTCCGAGGGGTACTACGCAGCGGTTATACCGAAGTTTATTAAATCTCTTTTGAATGACGATTCGCCAACGATAAATGGGGATGGAAGGCAATCAAGAGACTTTACATACATAGAAAATGTGATTGAGGCAAACCTAAAAAGTTTTTTGGCTCCGAATGAAGCCAGTGGACAGTCATACAATATCGCTTATGGCGGGCAAGAGTTTTTGATTGATTTGTACAACAAGATATGTGAACTTTTAGAGAAAGATATTAAACCAATTTTTGGACCTAGTAGACCAGGAGATATAAAGCATAGTAATGCAGACATTTCAAAAGCACGAGAAATACTGGGATATAATCCAGATTGGAGCTTTGAGTGTGGGATAGAGAAGGCAATTGAGTGGTATAGGGAGAATCTACAATGATTCGTGTTTTACAAGTTGTAACACAAATGAACCGTGCTGGCTTAGAAAGTCGGTTGATGGATATTTATCGCAATATAAATCGCGAATACGTACAATTTGACTTCTATACATTTAGAAAAAAAACGGGATATTTTGATGATGAAATCAAATCACTTGGTGGACGCGTTTATTATAACGATCCAATTTCTGTTTCACGTATGTGCCAAGTAACGAAAATTGTACATGATTTTTTACTGTGTCACCCTGAGTACAAAATCATTCACGCTCACATGAATCAATGGTGTGGCATTATCTTGAAAGGTGCGAAAAAAGCAAGACTTCCAATTCGTATTGCACATTCGCGCACCGCATTGGGAAAGCATAGCATAAAAAATACTGTAAAAAACATAATTAAACTTTCTACAAACAAGTATGCAACACATAAATTTGCTGTTTCACATAATACTGCTATTTGGTTATATGGAAAAAATAGCAACGCAACGGTCTGGCCCAATTCAATTGACAGCCAAAAATTTTGCTATAATGCTGAAACAAGAGCTCGTATTCGTGCTGAATTAGATATGACAAATAAGTATGTTTTAATTCATGTAGGGAACATGCGTCCTGTAAAAAATCATATGTTTATAATTGATGTTTTCGAACGGCTAAAGCAAAAAAAGCCGAACAGCAAAATGGTTTTTATCGGTGCTGACCATATGGACGGATATGTGCAAGCATATGCTGAAACAAAAAAAACATCAAATGATATACTGTTTATGGGGGCACGATCGGACGTGAATGAGATTATGCAAGCTGGAGATGTATTTGTGTTCCCATCTTTTTATGAAGGCTTTAGCGGTACGATAATAGAAGCGCAAACAGCTGGTTTGCCTTGTATAATATCAGATACAATTACGCACGAGGTATGCTTGACTGATCATATCGTTCAAGTGCCTATTAATAAAGGTGTAGAACCTTGGGTTGAGCAAATATTACAGTTTGAAAGTGCTGAACGCGTTAATAATTATCAATTAGTCTGTGAAAAAGGTTATGACGTTTTTACGCTATGTGACAATTTAGAAAAATTTTATTTAACATGTACATAGTTACCGCATATTAGTGAGAATTGAAATTAAAAGCGAGGGATGTGAGTTAAGTTTGAATAAAAAGAACCTTACATTTATAGTGGCACACTTGAAATCTGGTGGGCAGGAGAATGTTGCAGCAAGGCTGACATATTTAATGAGACATGACTACAATGTTAAAGTAATTCTTCTTGATGACAGAGATATGAATTATGAGCTTGACTGTGAATATAGATGCATAAATATACATTCAACCGCTAAGCCAATTAACAAAATAATTAACGCAATAAGACGAATTATTCATGTAAGAAAGATTAAGAAAGAATGGAAAACAGATATCTGTTTAAGCTTTGGTGCAACATGTGATTACATAAATGCATTTTCAAAGAGGAGAGATCATATTTATCTCTCTATTCGTGGATATAGGGGTTTAGATTCGCCTAGCAGATTAGCAAAAATTAAGAATAATATCATATATACAAAAGCGCACGGCGTTTTGTGTGTTTCAAAAAGAATCGTAAAGCGTGCAAGAGAGCTGTACCCTGAGCACTCAGAGAAATTTATGCTATTGTATAATCCATATGACATCAAACAAATTGATGTACTTAAAAATAAAAAATTAGAATGTTATAACAGTCTATTTGCAAATAACAAAGTTATTATTGCTGCAGGTACATACAGATATGAAAAAGGATATTGGCATTTGGTTAAAGCGTTTTCATTAGTAAAGAAGAATATTCCAAATGTGAAATTATTTATTATTGGTGGATATTCCGATAGTAAGACAAAATTAACTAAGCTAGTATCTGATTTAAGTCTTACTGAAGATGTGGTGCTTGCTGATTTTGATAGTAATCCTTATAAATATATGGGCAAATCATCTTTATATGTATTATCCTCTGTTTTTGAGGGGTTTCCAAATGTTCTTGCAGAAGCAATGGCGTGTGGAGTTTCTATTGTAGCTGCCGACTGTACGAGTGGACCTCGCGAGATATTATCGGAGGGTAATCCTTTTAGTGTTGCGAGGGACATTGAGTACCAAGATTACGGCTTGTTAGTTCCGCCTATGACAATGAAAGAAAATTACTGTTCTTTGCAAATTGAAGAATGTGATATGACATTAGCACGTGCGATTGAGCTATATTTATGTGATGATGATATGTTAAATGATTATGCAAACAAAGCTGTCGTCGGGGTAGAACGTTTTTCTGAACGTATATGTGCCCTAAATCTAAAGAATATTATTGAAACATAAATTGATGTATATCATATCGAAGGGATAGCAAACTATGAAAAAAAACCTTACAATAATTGTGTCTCACTTGAAATCTGGGGGATTAGAGAGGGTTGCAGCACGGTTAACACATATTATGAAAGATGAGTATAAAATTAAAGTAATTCTTCTTGATGATAGGAACATGGAGTATGAGCTTGCTTGCGAGCATAGAGGGATAAATATATATTCCAACTCAAATGTGATTGTAAATACAATAAATACAATTAGGCGCATTATGCGTGCGCGAAAAATCAAAAAAGAATGGAATACAGACATTTGTTTGAGTTTTGGACCAACGAGTGATCGAGTAAATGTGTTTTCAAAAAGAAAAGAAAAGGTTTTTGTTTCCATTCGTTCATACAAGACGTTGGAGTCCCCAGATAAATTGATGAAATTGAAAAGTAACATAACGTATGCAAAGGCACATGGTGTTATATGTGTTTCAAAAAAAATCATCAAGCGAGCAAAAGATTTGTACCCTAAGCATATGGGGAAGTTCACATTGTTGTATAACCCATACGATATTAATAAAATTGATGCACTAAAAAGTAATGAGTTTGAGTTCTACCGGAGTTTATTTAACAACAATAAGATGGTTGTTGCTGTGGGAAATTATGCGCACAGAAAAGGATATTGGCATTTGGTAAAAGCGTTTTCACTAGTTAAAAAAAACATCACTGATGCAAAATTATTTATTATGGGTGGACAATCAAATAGCAAGGATAAAAATAATTTGAGCAATCTGGTATTGAATTTGAAGTTGTCAGATGATGTAATATTAGCGGAGTTCGATAAAGAGCCGTACAAATATATGAGCAGATCATCAGTATATGTACTATCTTCTGTTTTCGAAGGATTTCCGAATGCTCTTGCAGAGGCAATGGCGTGCGGAGTATCGGTTATTGCGGCTGACTGCAATAGTGGACCTCGCGAGATGTTGTCAGAGGGGAATCCTTTTGAAGTTGCTACAGAAATTGAATATCAAGACTATGGCATACTTGTTCCACCAATGACGATAGAAGAAGATTATAACTTTTCTCATATTGAAGAATGTGATAAAAAATTAGCGCGTGCGATTGAGTTGATT
Organism: Oscillospiraceae bacterium; assembly: GCA_009785345.1. Lineage (GTDB taxonomy): Bacteria > Bacillota > Clostridia > Oscillospirales > Oscillospiraceae > WRMH01. The sequence goes on along the minus strand of WQWL01000043.1, from coordinate 4,355 downwards.
TTGAGTGATAGCGATTTGGCAAGTGACTATGCAAAAAAAGCACTTGTAGGTGTGAAGCGCTTCTCTGAACTTGCATTTGCGGAGAAATTGATAAATATTATTGAAGAGTGAGAATAAAAATTTTCTGAAGGGTTGCACAGCATATGCGATGTAAAATTCATGCAAAAAATATACTTAATATCGGTTTGATTATTGCGTTTCTCGTTTTGATTTTAGCACGGGATGTTTTTGGTGTTTCTGTGAATTCGCTGGCTTTTTTAATCGTGGCGACACTCTTTTTTATATTGAAGGATAATAACACCACCATAATTATCTCAGCTATGGTGTTTATGATACCAATATATACGGGTATACCTTACGTTGATATAAGCATTATTGCAATGCTTATCATACTATATAAAAATGGATGGCGAATGAAAATTAATGTATTTACAATACTATGCTTATTATTGATATTTATTATTGAAATTAGCTCGGTGTTTGCTAGTAATATTAATTTTAATATACCCATATTTTTGCGACTTATAGGAGCATTACTTTTTGTATTTGCATTTATACCTTCATTTACACTTAGCCATAAGCTTGATCGGGTACTGATTTTGAAAGCGTTTTTGTGGGGAATGCTATTTATGATCGTAACTATTTTGTGGCAGTATCTAAGAGAGTACGGCTTATATGAGTTTCTAAATCTTGGTGTTAGAATCGGCAATGTAGGGCTACATTTTGACATGGAAGCGGGGTTGAGAGTGAGCAACAATCCAAATATATTAGGCATTACTTGCTCTGCTGCAATATATGTAATAGTAATATTGAAAGAAAAAAAAGTTGCTTCATGGTGGTACTTACTATTTTTTCCGATAATTGTCATGTTTGGATTAATGACGCAATCCAGAGCATTTGTTTTTGCATTTGTATTAATAATGGCTTACTTCTTGATTACTTCATCAAAAAATAAGGGTGCAAAATCTTTTTTTGTTGCTGTGTTTTTCTTAATCGCTACATATTATGTTTTTACAGCCTTTTTTCCGGACTATTTTGACAACATAATTGCTCGCTGGGAAGTTGATGATATAACTGGAGGGCGCTCAACAATTATGACCGCTTATAGTCAATTTATGCGGGGTAATCCCAGATTTATTCCATTTGGGGCTGGATTACAAGGTCACAGACAGCAAGTTGGCGGACCATCTTCAGCTGTTCACAACGGTTTTCAACAAGTATATGTAAGTTGGGGTATTGTTGGGGTGTTAGTAGTTGTTGTGCTAATGTATAGTACATATAAAACAGCTGCAATATCTATAAAGAAACGCGATATTCTACATATTTTTCCGCTATTCATGTATTTCTTTTCTTTGCAAACAATACAATGGTTTAGCAATATGGGAATGATTCTGTTGAACGTTATATGGTTTTTGACTATGGGATTATTTGCGATTGAGCTGGATGAAGAACAAACGGTGCAAGATGAAGGGTAGCAATATGATAATTTACTCCAAAAAGAGTGTCTATATGTTGAGCGACGCTTTATCTAAGGAGCGAGCGACAAATTAAAATATGGCGTGTTTTTATGGAAACGACACATTTAAATCGCTCAATCAGGGTAGCATATATTCCTTTGTACTATCAAGGGTAAATGAATTGCTGCGCAACCCTTGACAGTACAAAGGAATATATACAGGTAGGTTAATCAAGCGATTATGAATAGCTATGCACCGCCGATACCAATGCGTCATTTAATCTTATATCGTGCATAATTTAATTTGGCGTAAACCTGTCGCTGGTACAGATCATAAAAAGTCGCGTAACAGTCTATACTTTACGGTACAGATTAACAAAGGAGCGAGTAGTTTGAAAGACTTCAAACTAACGAGAGAATGTGCCAATTGCGATCTATGGAATCGCAATTGATGCACGAAATGACCATCCCTTTTCATGGTCGTTTTGTACCAAAAAATTAATGAAAGGCATGGTCATTATTATGAAAGTAATAGAACTATGCGGTCTGCCGGGTTGCGGAAAGAGTACAATTGTTGCTGAAATTAAAAAAAACTACCAAAAGCAGGGAATTCTGACTGCACAGAGTTTGTATCGGAATAGGTGGAAAATTATGAACAACAAACATGCTCAATTCATTGTGGGCTTATTTTGTCTAAATCATTTGAATGTAAATATCCTAATTATATTATACACGCTTTCATTTAGAGTTAATAGAGAAAGATTTTGGCATCTTTTGGGTTTCATTGCTTTTAATACTAGGCTGTATAAGAAATACAGAGAGGATAGCCATGACGATTACTTATTTTTAGACCAAGGGGTTGCAGTTTCGTTAACATCTATTTCTCATGAGAGTATGATTAAAGAAAATTTTGTGTTTATGCATTTAGTGAAGGCACTAAAAAAAAAGTATAATAATATCATATACATAAATTGTAATATCGATAAACAACAGCTGATTCGACAGATTCGTATGAGAAACAAAGTAGGGCATCGTTTTGACAGTATATCATCTACCAATGAACTTGGAGATTTACTTGATGTAAGAAAATATAATTTAGAGCTTGTTCAAAAATATCTTCAGAAAGATTCGGAAGTATTGACATTAAACATGCGAGTTGAAAAGAAATTCATAGTCGAAGAAATAATGAACTTCATTGTCTGACAGTTACGTGATTGTTAGATTTTAGAAAGGAAAAAATGCGAACACGAAGAGCGATATACAATTTTTCTATGTCAATGACTCTACAGCTAGTTGCAACTATTACGGGGCTGATTGTTCCTCCCCTAATAATAGGTGCTTTTGGTTCTGAAGTAAATGGACTAATTAATTCAATAAGAGCATTTTTGGCATATATTGCACTTCTAGAAGCGGGTGTAGGACCAGTAATAAAGGCTGCACTATATAAACCGTTAGCCGACAAAGATAATCATAGTATTAAAACTATTTTAAATACTTCAGAATTCTTTTTTAAGAGGCTTTCAATTTATTTTATTGTGTATGTAGTTTGCCTAGTTGTGATATTCCCGTTTCTGAATGAAACTAGTTTTGATTGGGGATTCATTACAGCTTTAATTTTTATTATTGCAACCAGTACATTTGCCCAATATTACTTTGGGGTTACGTACTCAATTCTACTACAAGCAAATCAGAAGCTTTATATTTCTAATGGTATACAAATTATTACAGTGACATTAAATACATTGCTCATAATTCTTTTTATCTCCCTAGGAAGCAATGTTATTATTGTAACCCTTTTAAGCTCATTAGTTTTTATATCCAGACCAATTTTGTTATCATGGTATGCAAAGAAACACTTTAGAATTAATGAAACTCGTACTAAAGAAAAAGTTGAGCTAAAGCAAAAATGGGATGCATTAGCACAGCATCTTGCAAATGTTGTAAGAACCAGTAGCGGAGTTTTGGTTTTAACGATCTTTACTAATTTCAAAGAAGTTTCAGTTTTTGCGGTATACAGCATGGTTGTAATGGCAGTTCGTAGTATTGTTTCAACATTTACTGCCGGAATAGGTGCTGTATTTGGAAGCATGATAGCTAAAAAAGAAAAGCAGCTGTTAAACAAAAGCTTTAATTTGTATGAATTTATTACAAACACTGTATCTATAGTTCTTTTCACAACTGCAGGAATACTCATAATTCCTTTCATGCAAATATACACAAGACATTTTGATGATGCAAATTATATTAGACCGGTGCTTGCATATTTTTTAATCATCTCGATTGCAGTTTACTGCACTCGAACACCATATACTTCAGTGGTGACTGCGGCAGGGAAATTCAAAGAAACAAACATAGGTGCTTTCGTCGAAGTTATTATTAGCCTTGTTCTTTCAATAATATTAGTCAATGTTATCGGAACGACAGGAGTAGCAATTGCTTCTGTAATTGCAATCCTTTATCGGAAAACAGATTTAGCATACTATGTATCAAAAAACATTATGAAGCGTAGTTTCTCACTTTACTTGAAAAGGATGTTTATTTCAGTATTTAATGTTGTACTAATAGTGATTATTGTGAACTTAATTCTTCCAATAATTGAACCAGATAATTTTTTTGCTTGGGCTATTTATGGAGTGATTGTCCTTATGATATCATCTGTAATCACAGTGATAATTGGTTTTATTTTCTATAAGCCTGAACTTAATGAAATGATTTTAAAGCTAAAGAGAGTCGCTAAATCTAAACTTAAAACTAAAGACAAATAATCCAGTTACTAATATAGGGTCTGCGGTAAAACCCCGAAAGTGCTGAAAACACTGGATAAAATAGACGTTATGTGTTACAATAACTCCCGTACAAGCGTCAATATCTAGCGATTTTGGGGGTAAAGCATATGTAT
>WQWL01000042.1 GCA_009785345.1 Oscillospiraceae bacterium | reverse complement strand
TTTTTGTTGTCAGGTGGTGCAGAAAAACCGCAGTAATGCTTGTGCCTTTCAAGGTTTTTATGTGCCGCATGGCAGCAAAAAGACAAGGCAAAATGCACAAGTTATTTCTGGACAGTTCCTAAGGTCGTACAATTTTATTGTGTTCATATTTAAGCATATTAAGGGTAGTGGCGCAAAGAAATAATATGAAGTTAAACCGCATTTTTAATAAATAAAATGGAACGACCTTAAAGCTCCGTTTTACTTGCGGCTTGAATGCCTTTACAGTTCCTTTGACATCGCTCAGTGTTGCATAAGTTAAATACTGTCTGTATCTACTCAAAAACGATGCTGATGCGCTTTTTTTGGCGAATAAAAACGCAAGCTCGATATCCGACATTATGACATTTCCTTGCCAGTACCCTTTTATATCAAGATTGCTCCGCTCCAACACTCTTTTTGTTAGCGCATTTCTCGAATATAGCAGTTTTGTTTTCCCATCAAGTTTCTTCATTGCATCATTTTCATATGTGGCGATTGCCGAAGTTTCTCGGTACACAAGATAATAGTAGCATTTGTGAAGAACACAGCAGTGCTCTATACAACTCAGCAGATCGGAAATAAATACCGTGTCTTCCCCAACTTTCAAATTGATGTCAAATTCAAGAGAGTTACGTCTTATTATATCGGCCTCGACCATACACCGCCATAAGGCAGGATTTTCTACATATAGACCATCTTTTGAGTTTTGCAACCATGCATTTATTCCGTCATATGAGAAGCCTACAAAGCGCGACAGTAGTTGTGTTATAATTTCTTGTCCTTTATACATACCTTCTGAGAAAACAGGCAAACAAGTCTGCACAACCTCTCCATTTCGCCACCTATAATAACCATAGATAATGGCTTCAGCATTGCAATTTTGAATTTTTCCTACAAGTTCTTCAACTGCAAAGGGTTCAACGAAATCATCCCCATCGTAAAACAAAAAATATTTTCCTGTCGCAACCTTAATTCCATCATTACGAGCAGCGGACACTCCACCATTTTCCTTATGAATAACACGTATTCGAGTGTCCCGTTTCGAGTAACTATCCAAAATCAGACCTGTGTTATCACTTGATCCATCATTAATAACAATAACCTCAATATCTGTAAAAGTTTGCGCAAGTATGCTATCGAGGCATTTTCCGATATATTCATCAATATTATATGCGGGAACTATAATGCTAACTGTTGCCATTGCAATGATTATTCCTTTCGGCGATTAAAAGATACCCCCACCATATACTGCTTTTGGGAAAAATTTCAATCCATCCTTCCATTGTACAATAAATAAGTCCGCAATCGGATGCATAAACTTTCCTGTCAATGATGGTGTATCAACCCTTGCAAATGATTCGATGTATATTATTTTTTTTCTCATTAGCTTGCCCGCAAGTGCAACCGGATATCCCATCAAAGCACCCGTCGTTATTACGCAATCAGCTTTCTCTTTATATAAGATAAATAACGATGAAATAAATATCTTAATTAATCTAAAAGGAAATGCCAATTGTCTTCTATTAATTTGACTGACATAATACACGTTGTCACAGAAATCCGTTTCATAAGCTCCTTTTTCCGTAATTAAGAAACAGTCTCTTCCTGTCTTAACACCAGTCAATTGGGAAATTTCTTCGAGATGTCCTCCACATGATGCAGCAAAACACATTTTCAAATTAACGACCATTCCTCTCCGTAATCGTAGGGCACTTAAACGACTGCGAAAATCGATGTCGTTTCGTACGTTTTACTATCTATCTTCCTAGCTTCAATTTGGGAATTACAGCAATTATCTCACCCATATCTGCCGCACACTGCTTGACTGAACGAATTTTGCCTGTATATAGTTCGATGAAAATAACAAGGGCAATGCTCATGAAAAACGCTACAATTGGTGCCATTATTGCAATATTTCGACCTGCAACTGACAATGTGAGATTTGCCTCTCTTGCCGGATCCAACATTTCTATCGATTGAGTGCCGGTTATAAATGCAACCTGTGAGACAAAGCTCTCTGCAGCAGCATTTGCCGCCAATATTGCAAGTCTGGGCGACTCATTGGTGGCTACAATTCTTAAAATAGGAGCACCCGCTCTTTCATTAACATTTATCATGTTTATTAGCTCGCTTGCGGTAATGCTTTCGTCAGAAAGTAAGTGTGCACCATATTCAGCGACTCTATAACTGGTGATTATTTCCGCAAACCCGGATAGAACACCTGTACCTGCCAGTTGCCCGGGAGTCATACCTATGTCGAAGACTACACTGACAGTAGACGTTGCATTATACGTATATGTAACGGGATTTCGTGCATGAAAAAAAAGACCTGCACAAAGCCCCGCAAGAGTTATGAGAAAAATCAGCAATTTACTCTTATAAATTGCATGTATCAGCATTTTTATATCTTCAAATGTAAACTCTTGCATTAGTCAATGTTCCTTTCCTTCATTTCTACTTGTAATTATTTTCTAACAAAGATACCAACTTTAAACAATATCAAGATAACAGACAGTAAAAGAGATGCTACAAGTAGTCCCACATAGACTGCTTGCATCCCTCCGGAAGACAGAATAACATTAATTCTGGATGGGTAGTATGTCGCCCATATCATGTCTGCGTCTTCTACACTTGTCCTTAACCCTCTTAATACCGGTAAGTTAATAGAAACATTGCTAACCCTCTCAACATTGGTGGCTTCATCTCCGTAATTAATGGTAAAACCGACTGTAACGCTTGCAATAGCAGTTAAGTCAACATTTTGAGTATAGTACGTAAAAGTAACTATGGTTTCTTCATCCGGTGCAATTCTGCCCCCATATTCCTGATTAGTTGTAGAAAACTCAATAGGTGCACCCGACTCTATCCATCCCGTTAATAAGACAGAGTTCACGTAGTAATTATCACTTGTGTTTCGCAGCTTGATAGCAACATTACTAATTTCACCTGCTGCAAGACCTCCACCACCAACAGTGTAGCCCACTACTATGACTCTGCTTGGCGGAGTCATTGATTCCGCCCCAACTTCCTCGGTCAGTTCCTCTGTCAGCTCATCGACATCGTTGTCGTAATACTCCTCATCAGGATCTGCAAGTGCAGTGATCGGTATCATGGCAGCTAAAAATATTAAAATAAAAAGCACTGTTATAGCTTTCTTCACTATTTCCACCCTATTTATCTTTTCATCTATCTTTTTTGTCAGATAGCACATTATTTACTATGTCATTAAGTTTGCCGTATAAACTATCGTTCGATTTGCTGTTTTGCGCACCATTCGGCTTATCGTTTTGATTTCCAACTTTGTTACGAAATTTGTCTTTAATGACTTCACGCTTTTTTTTCTTCTCATAATAGTCACTGTTTGGAAATAGAGAACGATACTGTTGTGCGTCGACTGAGTTGACAACAAGCCCATAATACTTCTTTGCATATGGCTCAATTACGTTTTTGGCAGCCTGTAGTTGCTTTTTCGTTGTTTTTTCCAAAGAGCAAATCAGCAAAACTCCATCCACACTTGAAAACATGGTTAATGCTTCAGGCACAATAGTCACGGCGGGACAATCAATAATTACGAAATCAAACTTCTCAGCAGTCCTTTTAAAGAACTCTGCTGAACTATCTTTACACATAAGTAAAGCCGGGTCTTTTAAGGGTCTACCACTTGGCATAAAATACATATTTTCTATATTTGTATGCCTTATCTCACCATATTGTCCGCTTAAAACATCAGAAAGTCCTCTATCAACAATTCTATTATCATGCTTTACAGCTGTTCTCATGTCGGCATCTACAAGCAATGTTGTCATTCCAGCCTGCGCCAAATACACTGCCAAGTTAATCGCAATCATGGTTGTGCCATTTGATGCTGAACAGCCCGTCAAAAGTATGCTCGTCTTGTCATACTTCTTTTTATATTCATGAATTTGTACCGCCAATGTAGATATAACCCTTCTGGTAGCGGGATTTTCTTCAGAATAAAAATTAACAATTTGGTTCTCAGATTTAGCCATAGAACTCCTTTGTTGCCTTTCAAAAACATGTCGGCGCATAAACCCGACTCAAATCAATCATTCAGATTTGCAAGCATAAATTGTAGCTATTGCAACTAAAATTCAGCCTTTAACCGAAAATACAATGCCAGAAAAGTATACCACTTATTCACAATAAGTGCAAACTCAATTTTCTTTAGTGTCCTCACTATACTTTCTTTATTTGTTTTTTCAAAAAGCACACGAAATTCATTACTTTCGAGCAATTTCCTGTATGTAGCTGATATATCCTTGATCCTGCGTTTTCGGGCACAAAAACATAATAAATCTGTCAATACTGAGAAGAATTCCCCTCGCATAGCTCTCTCGACCATTTTGTCATAATTCATTTCTAAATATGATTCACGTCTTATAAACAGCGTTTCAATATCAACCATTTTGTCGACAAAATCCATCCTTTGCATTACACTACCGGGATGAATTCTATAATGCATAACGATTGCCGGGCTTAATAAACACGTATTTGCATTTTGAAAAAAATCCAAAATGAATATCGTATCTTCACCAATCCGCATATGCTTGTGAAAAGAAATGTTGTTCTTATAGACAATCTCGCTCCTCAATAATTTTCCCCAACAGGTATTTAACTTTGAAGTGGACAGCAGCATTAATTCAATCGTTTTTTTGTCACTTTCTTCTTGATAATACATTGGTTTCATTTTTTTATCAGAAAATTGGTTCACATAACTGAATGCAACCATGTCATATTCCCCTTCACTTGCATGAGCTATTATTTCAGTCCATGCGCCCTGGGCTATATAGTCATCGGCATCAATGAAAAATAAATATTTCCCGATTGCTTTTTTCACCCCAACATTTCGCGTATCTGAAACGCCTGTGTTTTCCTTATTTATCAGTTTAAATCGAGTATCTTCCTTCGCAAATTGCATACATATCTTTTCTGTATCGTCTTTTGAGTCATCGTTAATCATTATACATTCCATCTCGTTAATTGGGCATGATTTTACAGAATTTAAACATTCCCGAAGATATTGCTCTCCGTTATAAATCGGGATTATTACACTGATTAACATAGGGACACCTGCCTTTACTACAGTTTTCTGTGTACTGTCACAATATCCTTGATTCTAAAAAATATCGGAAAAACAGCACAACAAGTTCTATAGACAACAGAACCTTGTAATTTCATAAATGTTGCTTTTCGGCTCTTTTCTTCTAGTAAAATCGGATTTTTACGCCAATTAGGAAACATTTCGTTCAGCTCGTTCCAATTTCGTTTTAATGCTATTTTCCGAATTTTTTTATTGGAAATGCGACACATTCGCTCAAATATATTACATAGCAAATTCCTGGCACAAAAATGCTCAAGTTCTTTTTCAAATTGCGAGTAAATACCTCTTTCTTTATAATATGAAATCAGTCTGTGTAAAATCCCAAAAATTTGTATCGTATCTTCTCCGGCATCATAATTTAGCGAGCCACTTCTTTGCACATAGTGAATGGGAGCAATATCTACATATTCATACTTTCTGATGAATGGCACAATTCTGGAGTAAAAGTCCAAATCTTCGAATTTCGACCTGAATTGAAACATTACTCCGGTATCTAGTAGCCATTTTCGATTATATATTTTATTCCAAACTATACAGCGCCCGTGAGTCAGTAACTCTCCAGGCGCATATAGCTTGGTCATGATTTCTGTATCTTCATAGTTTTGATACGTATGATGCAGATTACACTCAACAATATCACTATTAGTCGATTTAGCCTTTTCATACATAACTTCATACATTTCCGAATCTATATAATCATCGGAATCGAGATAGCCAATATATTCACCGGAGGCAAAGGGTAAACCAAAATTTCTCGCATCCGATAATCCACCGTTTTCTTTTTGCACACTTATTATGTTCTCGTATTTCTCGGCATATCTCTTAATTATCTCCGGGGATGAGTCAGTAGATCCATCGTCAACGATGATAATCTCAATCTCTGATAAAGTTTGCTCGACCAAGCTACTCAGGCATTTATCAAGATATTTTTCTACATTATAAACCGGTACTATAACGCTTACTTTCGCCATTTCTCCTCCACGGATAGCATCACCCAAAATTACTATCTAGGTAATTATTTATTATTTTCGTAATATTACCCGTACAGGAAACGTACTTTTTAAACACTGTAGTGTCACATTTCTTTATAACCTCTTCGAGATTATCGCCATCGTCACAGCAAAGAGCATACCCGTTTTTTTCCAGTGCCTCTGCAAACTCACGTTGGTGATTATCAACGTGCTCTCCGTATTTTGCGAGTCTTGGATAGATAATTATCGGCTTATTGTAGCTTAACACTGTCATTATTGAATTGACGCCACCTTGCGTTATAACAACATCCGCATCAGAAATATATTTAACAAACTCTGACTTTTCTAGAAATCTGTAAAACTCATAATTTTTAGGTTTATAATCAGAATGACCTATTTGAGCTACTATGGGCATCTTTAGTTTACCCTTATCAACAAGTTCATCCAGAGACTTAATTAATCTGTTCAACTGAAATTTCTGTGTACCAACAATCACAAAAATCAAATTAATGACCAAGCCTTTCATTAATCATTTAGGTGTAAAAATACCGCAAAAGTGTAAAACTTTAGATAAACACACCACTAATGTGCTCCGTCACTTCTTAGAAGCACCTTCAGTGTTTTTAACATAATTATACAGTCAAGAGAAATTGACCATCTCTCAATATATTGTACATCCATCTCAACAATGGTATCAAAATCAATCACATTGTTTCTACCACTTGTTTGCCATATTCCGGTTATTCCTGGTTTGATGCTGATTCGCTTGAAGTGGTGGCGATCGTACTTTTCCACTTCATTTACAGTCGGTGGACGGGTTCCTACTAAGCTCATATTTCCGATTAAAACATTAATGAATTGAGGAAACTCGTCGATACTGCGTCTTCTTAAAAAGCTGCCGATTTTGGTGAGTCGCGGATCTTCTTTAATCTTAAATATCGTTCCGTTTCCACCCATTTCATTTTTATCCATTAGCTCCTGTAGTTGGTTTTCAGAACCAAGATACATCGATCGCAGCTTATATATAGTAAATCGTTTTCCGTTTCTTCCAACACGCACTTGCTTAAAAAACACAGGACCTTTTGACTCGGCTTTGATGAAAATGGCCGCAACTAACATTATTGGAGCAGTTAGCACCAGTCCTATAGTCGCTCCAATAATATCCATAATACGCTTTGTCAACAATGCCAAAGGATCTAAATTTACTGTGTGATATGTAAGCGTAGGATAGACACCAAGGCTACTTACGTACCATTTCGTACCGTCAGGCTTATACACATCCAAAATTACTTGTGCAATAATACCCATTTCACTTATTACATTGAGGTACTCCTCAATATTTTTATTTTCTGCCAAAGACTGTGTAAGCACTACTCTGTCGCACGGATGTTTCTTCAGAATTTCCTCAAAATCATCTATATGTCCAAGACAAACATCAATATTTGTTAGGACATCCCCCGTACTTATATACCCTACTAAGTCAATGTTGTTACCTGATACATTGTTAAATTCTGCAAATTTATCGTATAGCTCTTTATCTCCGATATAAATTACTCTTACTTCAAAGATAGGGGCATTTTTAAGTTTTTTTGATATAAATTTTCCGGCGTTAAGCATTACAAGGCATAATAGAACGAATATGAGTAAAAATACATTATTAAAGAATATATAGCGCGCTAAATACATAAATGTAAATATGGTGACACTAGTAAAAAGAAACGACAACGTTGTATTCTTGATTAATTTATCCATGTGTAAAAACTTGGATTTATTATACATTTGATATGCCATCATAAATAAGAAAAATATCACACAGAACGAAGCTAGTAAAGCTAGGTACCAAATGGTATGCGATCTGTAGTGTCTAATGTGTGTAGTGGCAATTATTGTTACACCGTATGAAGCAGCTATTATCAATATATCAAATATTATATCGAACAAGCTGATATGTACTCTTTTGTCTGTTCTATTCATCTTATGCTCTCTGTGATTTTTATATGATACACTTTGTGGTTTTCATTGAAAAGCACATTACATGTTATATTAAACTATATTTTCAAAAAGAAGCAGTTTATTGCCTAAACCGTTGAGATTCAAGCATGAATGTAACTACCTACTAAATGAAAGTCGTTAACATCCTGTTCATTATAGCACTATATTGAACAATATGGAAGGAAGACTTTTGTATTTTATCAAACCTTTCGTCAAGCATTGTGCCAAAAATGTAGATATTTGCAAATAATTCGAACTTAAATCTTGATAATTTCAATCAATTTTGATTAAATTTAAATATTTTTTACTTTAATTCTTGATAATTTTAGTCAAGCATTGTAGAATAAGAGAAAATAATTAAAATAAGAAGGAGAATTATAATGACCGAACGTTTTAGTTGTACCGCCTGCTGTAGCGCAGACAAACCACTGGAGAAGTTTATTTCTAATTTGTCAATGGAGACCTCTTTTCATCGTGTAGAATCACAAGAGGTCAAATGTGAATTCGGACTTGAGGGTGTTTGTTGCCGTTTATGCGCCAACGGTCCTTGCCGAATCACACCGGATTCCCCACTTGGTGTCTGTGGCGCCAATGCCGATGTAATGGTCACACGTAACTTCCTGCGAGCAGTTTCTGCAGGTTCCGGATGTTACATTCACATTGTGGAAAACACAGTACGCAACCTAAAGAACACCGCCCTTGCAAAAGGTACACTTAAAGGGCTGAATGCATTAGAGCGACTTTGTAATGTATTCGATATCAGTGGCGGAGATGTGTATGAAAAGGCTGCTAATGTCGCTGATGCAGTTCTCGCTGATCTCTACAAACCTGATTTTGAAAAAATGGAGCTAACAAAAAAGCTTGCCTATGAACCACGTCTCAAGCGTTGGGAAGAGCTTGGAATCTTACCAGGCGGTGCAAAATCAGAAGTATTTTCCGGCACAGTAAAAAGCTCAACAAACCTAAACTCTGACCCTGTTGATATGCTGCTGCATTGTTTGCGTCTCGGTATATCCACAGGATTATACGGTCTTCTGTTAACAAACTTGCTTAATGATATTATGCTTGGTGAACCTGAAATTCGTATTGCTCCTGTCGGTCTACGAGTCATTGATCCTGATTACATTAATATCATGATTACAGGGCATCAACATTCTATGATTGCAACTCTACAAGACCGATTGGCAGATGATGATGTCATTCAAAAAGCCAAGGCTGTGGGTGCAAAAGGCTTTAAGCTTGTTGGCTGTACATGTGTAGGTCAAGATTTGCAACTTCGCGGTGCGCACTATACCAATGTTTTTGATGGTCATGGCGGAAACAACTTCACCAGCGAAATCATTCTTGCAACTGGTGCTATTGACGCAGTACTAACTGACTTCAACTGCACACTGCCCGGTATTGAGCCAATTTGTGACAATCTAAAAATCAAGCAAATTTGCATTGACTCTATATCCAAGAAAGCAAATGCCGAACTGGTCGACTTCTCATTCGATGCACGCACTGCTACCACAGAATGCATTTTAGACGAAGTGGTTGTTGCATACACTGCGCGCCGTGACAATGTGCCCCTCAATCTCCTTCCGGATCACGGAAATGATACGACACTTACAGGGATCTCCGAAGTTTCACTGAAAGCGTTTTTAGGTGATACTTGGCAACCTCTAATTGAGCTTATTGCCGGTGGACAAATCAAAGGTCTCGCTGCTGTGGTTGGTTGTTCAAATCTGACTGGTGGCGGGCATGATGTGCTCACAGTTGAAATGACTAAAGAGCTTATCGCAAGAGACATCCTTGTGCTATCCGCAGGTTGTTCTTCCGGCGGGCTTGAAAACTGTGGTCTCATGTCTCCGGAAGCTGCAGAGCTTGCAGGTCCGAAACTAAAAGCCATCTGTCAGCAACTTGGTATTCCGCCTGTGTTGAACTTTGGTCCTTGCCTTGCGATAGGACGACTTGAAATGGTAGCTACCGAAATTGCAGCAGCACTAGGTGTTGATCTTCCGCAACTGCCTCTCGTTCTCTCTGCACCACAATGGCTGGAAGAACAAGCTTTGGCAGACGGCGCCTTTGGTCTTGCACTTGGACTTCCCTTGCACTTAGGAGTACCTCCATTCGTCACAGGTAGCCCCATTGCCGTACAAGTACTTTGTGAGGATATGAAATCCCTAACCGGTGGACATGTTCTCATTAACGGTGACGCCACAGAGTCTGCTGTTTTGTTGGAAGATATTATCCTACAAAAGCGTGAGGCTCTCGGTTTGGCATAATGAGGTGTCAAGAAAGGAATGGTCATTGATATGAGACGAATTATTATTGATGCTGATAAATGTAAAGCTTGTAAAAACTGTAGTGTTGCTTGTATGAGAGCACATGCACCGGAGGGCGTAACATTTTCTCTCTCCGACCCGCAGTTCGAGTCTCGTAACACTATATTACAAGATGGCGAGAAGCAATATAAGCCACTCTTTTGTCGACACTGTGCAAAGCCATCCTGTGCAAATGCATGTGTTAGTGGCGCCTTAGCAAAGGACCCAAATACCGGTCATGTATTATATAATCCCGATATTTGCGCAAAATGTTTCATGTGTGTTATGAACTGCCCATTCGGCGTCCTTAAGCCGGATAGATTGACAAATACATATGTAGTAAAATGCGACTTTTGTGCAGCCGATGGAAGTGAGCCGAATTGTGTAGCTAACTGCCCAAGCAAAGCAATCTATGTTAAGGAGGTGGAATAAATGAAGCATGTCATCATAGGATCAGGTGCTGCCGGAATTTCTGCAGCAAAAACTTTAAGAGAAAAATCTACTCAAGATGAAATTATCATCCTCTCCGCCGATGAATTTGTTTATTCTCGCTGTATGTTGCATCAGTTTATTAGTGGTGAAAGACAAACAGAAGTTCTCTCCTTCATCCCGGATGATTTTCTTGAGAAAAATAACATTGAATTTCGCCCTAATATAGCAGTAACCGGAATAGATACAGTAAATCAAATGGTTAAATTTGACGGTGGAAGTGAATCCTACGATCGCTTACTAATCGCGACAGGTGCAAAAAGCGCATTCCCGCAAATTGTGGGTCTGCGCGACACGAAGAATGTTTACGGTCTGCGCGATTTGGAAGATGCTCGTGCAATTCGAGATAAAGCCACGCAATCGAACAATATCGTCATCATTGGTGCAGGTCTTGTCGGCTTGGATGCTGCTTATGGGCTTTTGGAAATTGGCAAAACTTCGACGATTATCGAGATGAGTAATGCCATTCTCTCCACGAATCTCGATCTCCATGCTGCAAGCACATATCATATAAAGTTTGAAGAAGCCGGTTGTGCTTTTCATCTCGGCATGAAGGTTAAGCGCGTATTGAGCAACGCATCCGGTGAAATAGAAGCCATTGTCACAGACCATGATGAACGTATAGCCTGTGACCTCTTAATTGTTGCCACAGGTGTTCATCCAACTCTTGATTTCTTAAGTGATAGTGGTATTAAAACTAATCGTGGCATCACAGTAAACGAGTATCTGGCAACCTCTGCTCCAAATGTCTATGCAGCAGGAGATGTTACAGGTCTTTCTGAAAGTTGGCCCTCTGCTGTTCAGCAGGGTGAAATTGCTGCCCTGAACATGCTTGGAATTGAGACCGCACATCCGGATACATTTTTACCAAAGAACACCATACACTTCTTCGGTGTCCCTTCCCTATCCATCGGCCAGTTCATACCAGAAGCCGGTGATACGAAAGATTCACGTGAAGATCGTATGCGTTATCAGAAAGTTATACTGCGTGATGGCATTCCGGTCGGCGTTATTTTACAAGGCGACATTTCACGTAGCGGCTTCTGGCAACAGTTGATTTTGAATAAAGTCGATGTAACAAGTATGCCAAAGTCAATTTGGAAAGTCTCCTTCGCCGATTCGTATCACATAGATGAAAACGGTGAATACTACTGGACTATGAGTGTGTAAGGAAATAATAAAAACAGAAACAGCGGCGTGTCAAGGATGCGTCGCTATTTCTTATTCTTGCTTGCGTAGTAGTTCATCAGGCAGCCGTCTGTTAGGATTTTACGCTCATTTTCGCTTAACCCTTTGCATTCCAAAGTGATTTCATGAACAGATTGACTACCATCGCTCTGTGATACTATAACTTTTGCCGGAATAATCTCTTTTCCTTCCAGTATTGCGCTTCTTATACCCGGAATATAAATCCAATCTCCGGTGTTGTACTCAAAAGTCGTATCTTCGCTTATTGTAAACGGCACTATTCCCCAGTTTATACAGTTTGAGCGATAACGCTTTGTTGCGTACTCATAGCAAATATTGGCAAGTCCGCCCAACACCCTTTGGCATGATGCTGCTTGCTCTCTTGCACTTCCATCACCGGGCTTTCTTGCAAAAATGCATGAACCTACTGATGTACTACTTATGTCACCATCAACTAACGCTAAAATTTGTTCTACTTCTGCTGGTTCATCTCCTTTGCGACTGGATTCATCTAATGCTCTCACATCTTTACTTGCCGCAACATATTCCGGTACACGACGTGATAGTGTGAATTCAGATAATGCAATAGGATTTGAGCGATATGATGATGTCTCGCCGGATGGTATTAGTTCGTCTGTCGTTGTTACATCATCATGTATTACTGCGCAAAGTTTAACGAGCATATCGTCTTCATGTTTATGGAAAACAGGCCAATTTGCAATATTCGGTCCTAGACGCAATTCAACACTTGAATCCGGTTTACCAACTCCGTTATAGCAACGCTTTTCATATACACTGCCATCATACACATATTTGCGTGATGTGACTTCATATTCAATATCTGTTGCCGCAGTCAAAACCCCACCATTTATCGCAGTAGCTGCTATTGAAAGTGCATCCATGAGAGCAACTGACGCAATTTGACCGTTTGCAGGTTTTGAGCCCTCACGGCTTGCAAAATTTCGTGTGGCGTGGCGAATGGATAGAGTATTGTGCGCGGGAGTATCCCCTGCTCCGAAGCAAGGTCCACAAAATGCAGATTTAATGAGTGTTCCGGCTTCCATCAATGTTTCTGCTATGCCATCGCGCGTGATAGCAAGCGATATTGGAGTAGATGCCGGGTAAACTGATAGCTCAAAATAATCATTGCCAATTGATTTACCATTAAGTATATCTGCAGCCTGGGAAATACTTTCATACATTCCGCCTGCGCAACCAACTATGACTCCCTGCTGACATATTACTTCACCATTGTCGTTTATATTATGTGATAAGTCGAGTAGAGTGTTGCCTCCAAGTTCTTTGTTACACTCGTCTTCGATTATTTTGAATATTTCTTTCGGGTTCTTCTGCAATTCATTAATTGTAAATGCTTTTGACGGGTGGAAAGGCATTGCTATCATTGCTTCTATCGCGGATAAGTCAACTTTGACCAATGCATCATAGCATGCATTTTCTTCAATCTTCAGCTCTGCATAATCTTGAAGTCTTCCTACTTTTTCATAGAATTCTTGTACTACCTCGTCTGTTTCCCAAATTGAGGACAGGCAACTTGTTTCCGTTGTCATGACATCAATTCCTGTACGAAAATCCATAGATAGTGACTTAACTCCGGGACCGGCAAATTCAAGGATTTTATTTTTCGCTCTGCCTTCCGGAAATAATTCTTTTATCAGAGCAATTGCAACATCGTGTGGACCTATGCCATGATGTGGCTTACCTTCTAACCAAATCAGAATTACTTCCGGCGGATCTATATCGTATGTGCCTTTTAAGAGCTGCTTTACAAGCTCTCCGCCACCCTCGCCAAATCCGAGAGTTCCATAACAGCCATAACGTGTATGTGAGTCTGAACCTAAAATCATTTTGCCACAACCTGTCATCATTTCTCTGACATATTGATGAATGACTGCATGATTTGCAGGAACAAAAATTCCGCCGTATTTCATTGCAGCAGATAATCCAAATGCATGGTCATCTTGGTTTATTGTGCCACCGACTGCACAAAGGCTATTGTGGCAGTTGGTTAGAGCATATGGAACAGGAAATTCTGTCATACCCGAAGCACGAGCCGTTTGTATTATCCCGACATAAGTTATATCGTGTGAAACCAGTGCGTCAAATTTCAGGTTCATTTTTTCATTTGTTTCAGTTGTTGAGTTGTTTTGCTCCTCATGTGTCGCCAAAATTTTATATGCAAGAGTTTTATTACGATTTTGTGCACAGCAGAGCTTGTTGTCCGTAGACACAGGTGTTCCTGAAACTATTTTAGTGCTTTTGTATATTAACTCAATTGGTTCTAATTGTTTCATTGTACAACATCTCCTTAATAACGCGTTAATAAATTTTACCATACATGTAACAATAAATTCAATATATGTACACACATTTTCTGAAAAGATGTGCTACACTTAATGTGCAATTTCTTCATAAAGAAAACTACCCCTGCTACATGACTGGTCGGATCACCGAGTCGAGTAGCAGGGGTAGACCATTCCCGCGTCAAGCAATAATCTTCAACAGTTCTGGCATTCTTGATCTGGCTACAGGAATGATTTCTCCGTTTAACAACTCAATATTCTTTTTTGACTTCGCTTTTTGTATACGCCTAATCTTTTTAGGGTTCACCACAAATGATCTGTGGCAAATAAAAAACTCCGGGGCTGACGCAATTACATCGCTCAATGTACCACTAAAATCAATTTCACCATTATCAGTGTGCAGAATCAACCTATGAGATATATTTAAATTTGTTTCGAAATACAAAATCTCGTCGTAGGGAATGTTCCAAACAATACTCCCTGTGTTCACTACGAATTGCTTAGTCTGAGATGGATGCTTACGATCCAAATAACGCTGGTACGCTAGTTGAATACACTCTTTGATGCCTGCACCAATTTTTTGAGAATCATCTTTTATAATATAATCCAAAGCTTCGACCTTATGAGCAAAAACCAGTGGAAGCATTTCGGAGTGTGTGGTAATAAATGCGATTATTGCAGAGCGATCCATTTCTCTTATCTTTGCACCAAGCTCAATACCATTCATCTTGTGCTGTAAGTCCACATCTAGAAAAAACAATGCACCCTTGACATCGTTTTTTTCTAAATAGTCCAAAAGAGTTGACGGACTATCAACCGAAACAGCAAAACTTATATCGTACTCTTCTTCCATAACGACCTTGTTGACTATGCCCTCGATTGATTTACGTTGCATTTGGTCGTCTTCGCATATAAATATATGCAACATTATACTTCACCCTTCCCAATTGATAGTTTTTGAATAAAATTGCCCTCGGTAATGTTTGTATGCAAAATGATATTTCGATACTCGCTTACAAGCTCTGTGAGATTACTCAGCCCAAAGCCACGCCCTTCACCTTTGTTAGAATAGTTTGCTCGTTTAAGTTGTGATAAAGGAGGTAAGTCTGCCCTGCATGTATTTTGCACAACAAAAACTACAGCATACTCTTCTTTATAACAAGCAACCGATAATGTCCCACTTTGCAACTCTGCCAGTGCCTCGATGGCATTGTCGAGGATGATACTAAGCATGCGTACAAGCGATACTGACCTTATCGAAACATGCTCAATTTCTCCAATTATTTCTATATTTACATCAATTCCTGCACTTCCTGCAGCAAGTAGTTTGTTTATTAAAGTTGCCTTGATTTCCGGTATTTTTATATTACTAAGTCTATATAAAGAAAAATCACTTTGCGTTATCGCATCATCCGCCGTTTTTATTTGAGTGCTAAAATATTCCTTTAGTCCTGCTATATCCTCTGTTTCTAAGTAGCCTTCGATTGAGAGTAATATATTTTTATGATCATGCTTAAACTTCTGTACAATGACCTGTTGTTGTTCGACTTGCTCGGTGTATTGTTGCATAGCTTTTTGCTCTGTCTCTTTTTGCTGACGAGCGGTTTTTTCGCGTTCTGATTTCATGTAGAAACTAAAACTTACAAACACTACAATTGAAAAACCAAATGCAAAGAAAAGCTCCCATGATGTAATAAAATCCATAAACTCATACTGATACCGCATTATAGCGGTTGATATTGCCATAAATGCAATAATCGCAACAGAAATAGTTGATAATATTGTTTGTGCTTTCTTGCTTTGATAAACTCTTTCTTGCAATCTACTAGAGAATTTTGCAAAAAATAAAGCAGCGAGAGCAGAAGAAATTATCATGATGAGTAAAAATGGAATAGATTGTAAAATGATGTATAGTGGGGCTTGTAAAGTAATATTATTAATACGTTCAAGATAAACCGGGGAAATGGTGTTTACTATAAGAAATAAAAGCAGATTAACAATAGGTGTTATCAGTAATGCGCCTAGCATGATAATGAAGCATTTTTTATAAGGGTATCGTTTTATTCTAAATAAGTATGTAAATAATAGAATGTATGGGACAAGATATAATAATATTCTTAGCTCAATTCTTAAGAAAAATACTACAGGGATGATATCAGAGACTATAGTATGTAGCAATATTGCAACTACAAGATAAATGCTCTCTTTTAGATATGATCTGAAATCGCGAGTCAGAATTTTTGTAACGATATAAGCGGGTGCATACATTAGCATTCCGTGAATAATATCAATAATTGTAAATTCCATGATATGCACATCCTAATTCTTTTATATGTATTCATTTTCATTGGTTTGTTTGCATGTGTGAATTTTATCGCAACACTTCACTCTACATAACACCTCCATTGCAATATACACAGAAAATTTACAAATAAGCTCAAATTTTTGCAAACATCCTCATCTAAACATGCATCCCCAAAATGTGTACCTTTGGCGGGTCATTTGCATATATATTAACAGATATTAATCCATATGCAAGATAATCCGCATGTATTTTGTAAATAATTCACAAAAAATTCACTTGTACGAAAAATATATTATTTTTCATCATTTCAATTTTGTGTCCAAAAAAGTGCATTTTTTGGGAATTATTCATTAACTTTTTCCAATTGATATTTTTTGAATAAAATTACCTTCGGCAATATTTGTTTGCAAAATAATGTTCGGATGCACACCTATAAGCTCTTTAAGATTACTCAAACCTAAGCCACGACCTTCACCCTTTGTGGAGTAGCCTGTTCTTCTAAGTTGTGATAGTGGGGGCAAGTCTTTTGGGCATGTATTTTGTACAATAAAAACAACTGTCTGCTCATTCTTATAACACGCGACTGACAATGTACCGCTTTGTAGCTTTTCTAGTGCCTCTACAGCATTGTCAAGCATTATACTGAGCATACGAACAAGCACTACTGAGTTTACCGGAATATAATCAATCTCTTCGTTTATCTCAAATTTTGCATCAATTCCTGCACTTTCTGCAGCCATAAATTTATTTACCAAAGTTGCTTTGATCTCCGGTATTTTTATATTGTTAAGGCGATGCAAGGTAAAATCACTCTGAATAATGGCATTATCTGCCGTCTTTATTTGTGTATTGAAATATTCCTTTAATCCGGTTATATTTTCTACTTCCAGATAACCTTCGATCGAGAGCAATATGTTTTTATAATCATGCTTAAACTTTTGAACAATGATTTGTTGTTGCTCTATTTGTTCAGTGTACTGCTGCATAGCTTTTTGTTCTGACTCTTTTTGTTGCCGAATCATTCGCTCATGTAATGATACAGTATAAAATACTACGCAAACAAGTGTAGCGGCAGCAATGCTGAACATAGGTAAAGTGTTCATGGCTAAATCTTCAATTTCTGAACCGCGATAGTGCCATGTATTGGCGATAATAATTGCAATAACAATTATTATTAATGAAATTGTAGCTAAAATCATCTGCGCTTTTTCATTTTGGCTAATCAGTTTGCATTGCTTTTTTGTTATGATTAAGCACAGATAAGCTGCTGCTGCTGCAAGTATTATTGAGGATAATGCATAAGGCACATATTGCAAAAAGTTATTATATGAAAGTCCGGTCATCAATGGAAAATTCGGAATGTCGTACATAAATGCCGGAAAGTAAGTATTCATGAAAGTCATAACTATGATATCAATAAAAATAACAACCATTATAGGAATAAAGAGCAGTGCGAATGTCTTCCTGATGGAATAAGATTTGATTTTGTGAAAATAGATCATACAACTCAGTGGAATTGTGAACACATTAGTTGAGATGCCAATATTAATGATGCTAATATTAATAACGGACAAAATAGCTGAAACCAAGCTTGCAATTAGTATATAGAGGCATTCCTTTAGCTGAAGAGGTTTATTAAGAGTTACTACCTTTGCTACGATAAGAGGATTTAAGCTAATCATCGTCCAAGTGAGAATATCAAAAACTGTAATTTCCATAAAATTCAGAACCTTCTATGATGCACTAAATCTTTGCGGTATGTTTTTAGTCAGTGATTAGTATAAGTGTGAACCGACAATAATATTATACACAGCTATTTTCATCTAAAATAGAAAAATCCCCCCATATGTAACATTTTTGCGCTCAATTGCACTTTTTAGAGAAACAAAATTAAGAACCGTCAACTGTGCACTATAGCGCCAGTTGTGGTTCTCGAAAGAATATCAAAATAGTGGAGTAATCCGGACGAAGCTTCGACCGGTATGCTCAAATCAGAGGAATAAAATCAGAAATTTCTTTCCAATCATTCCAAACTATTCTGATTAAATTTTTCATAACATCATTTTTATTATCATGCACATCGATTGTTAAAACAGGGCGATTATTGTCACAAAATGAAAGGCACGCTTCAGAATCATTGCCGTTTTCTGCTGTCCACTTTAAGAAATATTTTAAGTGACATGGCGTTTTTTCGAAACGTGTTTGCTTTAATTGGGGAAGAAGTATATGTTCAGCTACAATTCTGTGCAACTTTGTCTTATTTATATTTATACTCTTCATTACTCTCTTACATCTACTTTCCGATTTGCATTTGTTATAATACTAACCCCTGTTGAAAATCGTAGTATCTTTATGGTCTATTTTCGTCATTCTGCGCGTGGTCGCAGAATCTAGTAAGTGCAGAGTTTGTGGATTCTGCGACTTCGCGCAGAATGACGTTAGTTTTTCATAGACTATTTGACATTAGCTGTATTGTTTTTGCGCCATACTGTTTATATTGCTTCGATGCTATGTTCAAACCCTTGAGAAAACGGTGTATAATCCATATATTCATCATATCCGAAGATATATTTATACTCTTGTTGTTGTAGTAATAAGTTGCTTCTAAGTTGACGCATACTCCGCACGCCTCTTATCATTCCCCTATTCACAAGATTCTCAAGTTCAAGATCATGTATTGCATAATTGATAAAATCATCCTCGTTCTTTTTCTTACACTGTATGAATAGTCTTGGCATATTATTTACAAATAAATAACACGCCCGATAACTAGTACCGTTCGTCGAATCCCATCCTAAATAATAACTTCCTGTACTCTTTACCTCATAATAATTGGTATTTATCATTTTTGGCAAATACATATGTTCAGCTACAAGTCTGTATAGTTTTGTTTTACTCGCAATAATCCATATCATAATATTTTCTCCTTGTATTATATGCATATTTATTTATTATTGTTTAAAATTATACATAAATTTTTGTTCAATATATGATTTTTATCCCCAAATGTGTCGTTTTTGCGCCGAATGATAGCAGGAGCAGTAATAATAATAGTAAAATAATCCCTCAAGCCATTATATAAGGCTTGATTACGGCTAACCTGTGACTTGTAACAAGAAAAGCTCTGTATTAGAGCTTTTCTTGTAGTTTTTAAACTCTACATAGATTGTTATCGTGAAAGGTAAGCTTTTGGTTATCATTAACGCTTACCTTTCACATGTTTTAGCAATTTATGCTTGCTTACTTATTAAGCTTATCAAAGTTTTTCAGTGGTTCTTTTCGTTGGCTGCGTCTGCTGTTTAGCTCGATTATTACGCCTGTTCCTATTAGTAGTACTAGTAACAGTAATCCTGCAAACAGTAGCGCGTTGCTTTCAACGCTGGTTTGTGGAAGTCTTTTGCCGGCTCCGCCTTGACCTGTGCCACCTTGACCTCCGGCACCACCTGCGCCTCCGGCTCCGCCTGCTCCACCAGCACCGCCGCCTGCTCCTGCTCCGTTACTACAGTCGCAATCACTATCACAATCGCATGCTGCTCCGCTATCGCAGTCACAACATTCGCAGTCTGCTCCACAGTCGTCACCATCGCCTTCTACTTCTATACCTGGATCTTCCGGACGCACTACGAAGTTGCCGCTGCCTGGTGGGTATTCTTCTACTTCATAGCCTGGGGGTGGGATGATTGTTACTGTTGTGTTGCCATCATCGTCTTCTCCGATTTCAACATCCCAGTCTGGGCCTGGTAGAGTTACATTTTCTTCATCTACATCTGTGCCCGGTGGTAGGGTGATTACTAGGTTGCCATCGTCATCTACGCTTACGTCATAATCGATGTCCGGTGGGTATACTTCGATAGTTACATTACCGTCTTCGTCTATTTCCACATCGATTTCAACTTCCGGATCAGGGTCTGATGGGCGCACTACGAAGTTGCCGCTGCCTGGTGGGTATTCTTCTACTTCGTAGCCTGGGGGTGGGATGATTGCTACTGTTGTGTTGCCATCATCGTCTTCTCCAATTTCGACATCCCAGTCTGGACCTGGTAGAGTTATGTTTTCTTCGTCTACATCTGTGCCTGGTGGTAGTGTGATTACTAGGTTGCCATCGTCATCTACACTTACGTCATAATCAACATCTGGTGGGTATACTTCGATAGTTACATTACCATCTTCGTCTATTTCTACATCGATTTCAACTTCCGGATCAGGGTCTGATGGACGTACTACGAAGTTGCCGCTGCCTGGTGGGTATTCTTCGATTTCATAACCTGGGGGTGGGATGATTGTTACTGTTGTGTTGCCGTCATCATCTTCTCCGATTTCAACATCCCAGTCTGGACCTGGTAGAGTTACATTTTCTTCGTCTACGTCTGTGCCAGGTGGTAGTGTGATTACTAGGTTGCCATCATCATCTACACTTACGTCATAATCAACATCCGGTGGGTATACTTCGATAATTACATTACCATCTTCGTCTATTTCTACATCGATTTCAACTTCCGGATCAGGGTCTGATGGGCGCACTACGAAGTTGCCGCTTCCTGGTGGGTATTCTTCTACTTCATAGCCTGGGGGCGGGATGATTGTTACTGTTGTGTTGCCATCATCGTCTTCTCCGATTTCAACATCCCAGTCTGGACCTGGTAGATTTACATTTTCTTCATCTACATCTGTGCCCGGTGGTAGTGTGATTACTAGGTTGCCATCGTCATCTACGCTTATGTCATAATCGATGTCTGGTGGGTATACTTCGATAGCTACATTACCATCTTCGTCTTTTTCTACATCGATTTCAACTTCCGGATCAGGGTCTGATGGGCGTACTACTAAGTTGCCGCTGCCTGGTGGGTATTCTTCTACTTCATAACCTGGGGGTGGGATGATTGTTACTGTTGTGTTGCCGTCATCATCTTCTCCGATTTCAACATCCCAGTCTGGACCTGGTAGAGTTATGTTTTCTTCGTCTACATCTGTGCCAGGTGGTAGGGTGATTACTAGGTTGCCATCGTCATCTACACTTACGTCATAATCAACATCCGGTGGGTATACTTCGATAGTTACATTACCATCTTCGTCTATTTCTACATCGATTTCAACTTCCGGATCAGGGTCTGATGGGCGTACTACGAAGTTGCCGCTGCCTGGTGGGTATTCTTCTACTTCATAACCTGGTGGTGGGATGATTGTTACTGTTGTGTTGCCATCATCATCTTCTCCGATTTCAACATCCCAGTCTGGACCGGGT
>WQWL01000041.1 GCA_009785345.1 Oscillospiraceae bacterium | reverse complement strand
TTTCGCGTATGTAACTTCGTTGATATTTCAATGTGGCGCTTCGCACCAGTGGCTCACGCCACTCGTTCGCCTTACGGCGAACCATCTCATATTAGGGCGATGAGACCCGTTCTAGCGAAAAATCCGAGACATATTGCTTGATGGAGGCGGATGGTATGCGTAGTGTGATTAGCAACTTTTTACCTTTCCCGCAGAGATATCGAAGCGTCCGTTCAGTACGGCGAGAACCATCAAGTGCGGACTGTTTTTTCGTAACAGTCCGATGTTTCCATGCCTTCTCGACCTGCGCGAATGCGGTTTTGCAATTTGTTAGCCGATTATCCGAAGTTAACATTTGCTTACATAATAGGTGGAAATGTTAAGTTGTGTTAACTCATGATTTTTGCACAATTATTTGCATATTAATTCAAAATATTAAACAGCGAAAGCTCATTATTATTAACGAATTCACAGCTTGACAAGTGCGAAATGCATGAAAAATGACGCTTCGTGACAATCAAAATGACACAATGCACAAAAATATATTAAATATTTGTAAATAAATACAATTGACAAAAATGAGTTTGTAGTGAATAATTAAATGCAATTGCGTTAGCAAAAAGTAACAAATAGCTAACACGATGTTAACTAGGAAGGTAAGTGTATACCATGATATTGGAGTGCTTTTTACGAGAGAGGTGAGAACAACAAAAAGAGGGAACTCCAACTCCGGCATATGTGTGAAATTGCACAAGTCGCGCTGTCTATCAAAAGAAGAAAAATAGTCATTTTAATAAATAAAAGGAGTATCTTTATGGTGAAGAAAAAACATTTTTCGAGAGTTATAAGCATTATGCTTACAGTTGCAATGATTTTGCCGCTGTTTGTATTCGGGGCACCTGTGGAAGCTGCGGACAGTTGGCCGTTTCCTGGTGATGGTGCAGTCGCAGAAAACCAACCTTGGGTACACGGTCACAGGGTTGTTGACCTTATAGACTGGGAGCCGGGAGTCGATCCATTCGCATCATATCTCAGAGCGGAAGTGCCGCTCCAAACACGCATCGGGCCGTACAGCGCCACACAAGCCATTCCTGAATTAGAGTTCGGTCCACAATTATATTGGATGGCAAGTGACTACGGCAACTCTTTTCAAAGTGGCACGACCCACAATAATGTGTTCAGTGAGCAAATCTTAACACACTGGCAATACGTAGATATGTGGACACCATGGCATGGAGCAATGCAGCGTGACACTCCCAGATGGATGTGGAACGAAATGGAAAACGGCAGTTGGACCAGAGGTCGTATGTTCGATTTCGGAACTATCGCCATCCCCAATGCAGCCTACACGAATGCAGCTCGCAGAAACGGCGCATTATCATTGGCGAAAATCTATTTTGACGACAATAACCGTGTCGGACAGCCCGCTTGTGAAATGGTTTTCCTCAGAGATGAGGATGGAAGATATGTCATAGGCGATATGATGATTGAACTGGCACATTTCTACGGCTTTGACGGCTGGTTCTTCAATTACGAAGCAAATCTTCACACTACCTCGCAGCGCACTCAAGCAGAAACTGTCACGGAACTAAAGAAGCTCATGCAGCAAATCACTGATGCCGGATTGCACACTAACATTTACAGCACAATGCGACTCAACGGAACCTTTAGTGGTTGGCATAGTACTGTAGACACTGATGTTTGGTCTTTCCTCGTTGACCCGACAATGGACCCGGCAGGCACATCAGATGATCCTGCGGTTCTCGAAAGACCATCAGTTAACTCCATCTTTGTAAACTACGACTGGTCATCTGCTTCACGTAGCCTAAATCACACAAACGCATATGTTAATAGAAGACTGAATGCAATGGGCATAACTGACGAGGCGGAACTTCGCCAATGGAGATATGACCACTTATTCTATGGTGTTGAAGTAAACAAGGGCGAAATGAGCAGCAGCCCGAACTCGGTCGGTGACGACGTTGGTGGTCATAACTCTGTATGGAATTTCATCAGAAATGACCGCAGGGGCACAAGCGCGGGTGCTGATGCAGCAAATGCCAGCGTTTATATTGATGCTTTCAATGAAAATCCGACACTTGCAAGAAGAATGCAAGGTAGTGTTGTATTGTTCACACCCGAGGAATTTACCCACCGCAGACTCGGTGATTGGGGCAGAGGTCAGCTTCATCAAATGGATGATTACCAATGGATAATTGATCAGCGTGACCGCATGTATTTCTCCGGCAATCTTGGTGACCCGACAAGAACCAGAGACATTCCCGAGGATTTTGAAAGACCTGAAATCGGATTGCCCAGGTTCTATCACAGAAATACCGGAATGCAAATGCTTCCAAACGGACAACCTATGCCGGCAACCCATGCTAATGCCAGAGATACCAGAGGCTGGTTTGGCGTAGCTGACTTTATAACAGAGCGTTCCGTTATTCACGGCACCAATTTCTTCTCCAACTTTAATACCGGGCGCGGTTTGGAATACCGCATTGGCGGAGTAGTATCCAATGATGAAAGCTGGAGCAATATGAATCTTCAAGACATCATGCCTTCATGGCAATGGTGGGTTGAAACCGCCGGTGACTGGGAAGACAGGCTTCAGGTAGAGTGGGATTACGGTCCGCAGTTTGTAAAGCGTGACTTTAGAACCGCAAATTACTCGAATGCCACGCTTCCTGCCGGATTTGACTCCATAGCTCCCGGCACTTCAGGCGACATTATTCCTTCAAGATTTAATCAAATCGGTGCATATATCGGCGGCAACTCTGTAGCTTTGTTTGGCGATTTAAAAGCAACCAATGAGTGGAATATGTTTAAAACCGAGCTTAATGTT
Source organism: Oscillospiraceae bacterium (assembly GCA_009785345.1). Lineage (GTDB taxonomy): Bacteria > Bacillota > Clostridia > Oscillospirales > Oscillospiraceae > WRMH01. Next base: position 19,680 of record WQWL01000041.1, on the reverse strand, counting down.
AATGCAAACTCAGTAGCTGAAGTCACATTCAACAAAACATCCGATGATAATTCCGCAATGAGCTTAAGACTCACATTCAATGGTGGCGGATACGCTTTGCTCCCCGTTTACAGCGGTGGTGCAACGGATGGCTGGGTAACTGAGGAAATCAGCCTGGCAGCCCATACAGGTAGAACAATTGCTGCTATCAGTTTAGTGTTCACAGGCGAAGCAGAGGATTTCCAAATGAACATTGGCAGACTCGTCATTACTGATGGCATAGATCCGATCCCCGCACCATCCAATGTAAGCTTCGACGCCGTATTTAACACAAGAGAAATTAAACTTACATGGGATCTTGACCCATTTGAAATCGTAAACAGATATCACATCTATGCAGTATATGGCGAAGATGAAGTATTCGTTGGAGGAATTTACGGAAGCCAATTCTACATCAAGTCCGTCGAAGAAAACTTGACAGCTATTCGCATCAGAGGTGTTGGCGCTGACGGAACAGAAGGTCCGGCAACAACTTTGAATTTCAGCTTCGGTGACAATGTTAGCAATATCGTAATAGCAGAAGCAGCAAGACAGGAAATCAGAAGTCAGCATGCTACCGATCGTTGGGGCGCACTTGTACAAACCCGCAACGAAGGTCGGATTGAAGCAAGATGGACAGCACCCGCAAATAATGTTAATTTTGATGGTTATGAGCTTGTTGCAACTATCATGAATGTTGGCTACAGCAACACAACGCATCACAGTACCACAGTTCCTGCGACAGCGACATCGGCAGTTGTCGAAGTAAGAGGTGAGGACGGAAGGCTCCTCAACAATGGAGAACGCTATATTCTTAGAATTTACACAACATTAAACGGTGTCAGACAAGGCTACCCAATTGCTATTTCTGGGTATCTCAGAGACAATGTCAGCGACGATTACGATGGTGTTTTGAGATTTTCCCGAACTGCGAACCAGGTACGTATCGGCAATCCCACATCTAGAGACTGGTGGCGCATAGAAGTGAGTTTCAACGGTAGTCCCTTGACTCTATGGCACAGACACACCCTGAATACTTCTGCCAACGGCTGGCCTACAGGCTGGAGGGGTGTAGTGGGATTAAGTTCTTTGCTCACCATTCCATCGAGAACTGAAGGTACCCTTTCCATTACATTGGTAGATTATTCTCATAATCGGTCAACAGTGCATTTCGATATGTCAATACTGAGAGGCACAGACACAGACACAAGACTTGAAGATATTTTCCCTGATCCTGCAGTACATAGTGCAATAAAAGCTCAAGTTGGCGATGACGTCAGGACACTTGGTGATTTGCACGATGTGGCTATGAGCATAACAGAGCTTGATCTGAGCAATCGCGGAGTCACTGACTTGACGGGTCTAAACAGACTTGTAGCTTTGGAATCTCTCAACTTGTCCGGCAATGCTGGTCTCACAAGACTCCATGCTGAGATGTTCCCTACTTCACTTAAGGAACTTAATATCTCAGGTCTGACAAACTTGGAAATCTTAGATGTCAGCAACAGAGATCTTGAGAGGATAGATCATGATTTCGCTGAAGTACCGGAATTGATGATTCTTAACATAAGCGGAAACAAGCTTGACTTACGTGCTGGCACACCTGCGCGTACTTTGGTAAATGCTGCCTACAGAGCGCACGCAATAAATCCCGGTCCGACACTGGTTTGGGATACTGAAACGACTAACCTTGCACTGGGGCGTGCTGCTGTTCCAGGTAGTACGATGTCTAGCGTTGTTATAGCAACACTATTCAACGGAAACCGTGATAACGGGGCGAATATAATCTCTGGAGTGCAAAATGATACCAGACCGTTTGTCACAATAGACTTGGGTGCACCGTCGCCGTTGAGCGGATACGGGTTGTGGCATAATACTTCTATCGGTGCGTCTCCGGTTAACAGATGGGCACTTGAAGGTTCGCTGAACAATGAAACGTGGTTCCCGCTTGGTGCACCGATTACTGATGGTGCCGAGGACGGACCTTCCGGTTACCGCCTTATGGATTTTGCCGAAGAACAAACTGCTCGCTTTGTCCGCTTCACTGTCAATCCGCAACCCAATCCTGATGATATTACAAACACGGCTTTTTTAAGACAGTTGGAGATCTACGGGTTGAGTACTATCATGTATGAACATCTCATCTCCTATGACAATCAGCGATTTGATGCACCACCGACAGCATCTAACGTAACGAATCCGGCTCACCTGAATACTCTTCTGCAAAGTGATGATGTAGTATTGCAAACTCGCGGCAACTTAGGCATATTTGCGCAGCATAGTCCGCTTATTGTACCGGCAGGCAGGACATTGTATATCGAAACCACACTAAATATACAGCGGGATGCCGAACTCATCATTAGAGGTACTGTAGTAGTACTTGATGGCGGAAGAATCAATAACCAGGGTAGCCCTAATGGAGGTGGTACAATTACCATCGCAGAAGGCGGAACGTTGGTGAACAATGGTCATGTAGAAAACGTATCAAATTCTGCTGTATTCAACTACGGTACAATAACTAACAACGGGAGGTTTGAAGTACGGGCCGGAACAATGTTCATCGACGACGGATACGTTGATGGAGATACTCCACTTAGAATCCACCGTGATGCTATTTTAGAAAGACCTTATGAGCCGGAAAATCCCGAGACTGAGCCTGAAGATCCGGGGACTGAACCTGAAGATCCGGACAACGACTCGGAAGAACTTTCGGATGAAGATGAAGAGTAAAACTTTAGAAACTATGTAGCAATAAGCCCCCTTTGCAGAACTAAGCTGCTGAGGGGGCACTGCTATACTGATACTAAACACCCGGCGAAATTCAACAAACAAGACGTACTTTTGTTAAAATTATACAACTAATTTTGGATAAACTAACAGTTGATTGAGTGAAGATTTCATGTTATCATAGTAAACAACAGTTACTAACCAACCGGAGTGATTAGGAGAACATTATGATTATTGCAGCATATATTGCAGAAGAAAAGTTTTGTGGACTACGTTCTGGAGATGAGAGAAAGCTTACACATATCAACTTTGCATTTGCAGTTGTTGTCGATGGTAAGGGTAGTGTAAGTCATTGGAAAAATTCTGATGCAGTACGTAAGTTTATTAAAGAAAAAGGTGAAATAAAAGCATTGCTTTCAGTCGGCGGTTGGGCGGCAGGAGGTTTCTCTCCCGCAGTAGCTACAGCAGAAAAGCGAGAAGTATTTGCTCAATCTCTCGTAGATATCGTAAATGATTTTGGTTTTGACGGCATCGACATGGATTGGGAATATCCATGTGATGATGTTGCAGGCATCGAGGCCTCACCGGAGGACAAGCCAAATTATACTGCACTTATTCAACTTCTAAGAGATAAACTTGGGAATAATAAGCTGGTGACCATGGCTGCCGGAGGCAATCAAAGTTGCGCTGATAATTTAGAAATACCAAAATTAGTAGAATTAATGGATTTCATTAACATAATGACCTATGATCTGTGTCCTTGGGATTATGTAAGCTATCATCCGAGCTTATATCCCTCTGATATTACAAAAAACAACGATGGAAGCTCTATCATGGAGATATACGAAAAAGCAGGAGTGCCAAGGAATAAGTTAGTTATAGGTGCGGCATTTTATGGGCGTGTTTATAAAGATGTAGATGGATTAAATGCTCCGGCTACAGTACCCGGATTTACAGAGGGTTACGAGAACTCTATAGAATTAGCTGATGCTGCGGGTGGGTATAGTTACGATGAAAAAGCTGAAGCAGCATATGCTTACGATAAAGAAAATAGAACCTTCATAACTTTTGAAAATCCGCGCACACTAAAAGCAAAAATGGATTATGTAAAATCAACAGATCTCGCAGGCATAATGTTTTGGGAATACTACCATGACGGTGCTGACAGTATATTATTAAATAGTTTAAAAAATTCTTAGGTAAGGAACTGTCCAACTTATTGTTTGACAGCTCCTAATCACAAAATATTTTTTAAAATGATACAAAAAAAGTATAAATTTATGTGTACTTTATGTCGATAAAAGGAAAAGGAACGTCCAAGACTATGAAAGCTGATAGTTCAACAGTACGAGTGATTAATCAAAGATCAATATTGAAAACTATATATGAAAACGATGGAATTTCCAAAGCAGATTTGGCTACAAAACTAAGATTATCAAAACCATCAGTATCAAGAAATGTTTACGAATTAATTGAAATTGGCATTGTTAAAGAACAAGGTGAGGGAGAATCCACAAAGAGTGGCGGTAGAAAACCAACAAGACTTTGTTTCAACAAAGATTATCAATATATTGTGTCAGTTGATATTTCGATGAAGTACCCAATCTGTGCTGTTGGAGATTTGAAGGGCAACTTGCTAAAGTTATCAAAAGTTAATATTAGCAGATCTGCACAGGCAGAGCAAAAGCGACAAACCATATATGAAGAGCTTAACAAGTTGCTAGTTGAATTATCAATACCTTCCGAAAAATTGGGACTAATTGTCATATCACAACCGGGTCAAATCGGAGCAGATAATGAAGTAATCTATATTGATTCACTCCACCATCCATGGACTGAAATTGGATTAAAAGAGCATTTACAAGAAAGCTTCAACACTCCGGTTCTGCGGAGAAATGAAGTTCAGATGGCTGCTCTGGGCGAAATGACAATGGGAGATGCAAAACAGTACTACTCTTTGATTTATGTGGCATGTGGCATCGGACTTGGTTCAAGCATAATTTATAAAGGTGAATTATTTCAAGGAGAAAATTATGGTGCTGGTGAGCTAGGAGCATTTTTGATGACTGATGGTAGACGACTGGGACAAGTAGTTTCTATGGATGGTCTACTGGAGCATATTTCCGGTATTTGCAATAAAGTAATGGATTTTGAAGAGGTTGTCGAGAAATCCCTCGCAGACGACGCTTTGGTAAACAAAGGTCTCAAAGATATTGGTCATATATTGGGACAACGTATATACAATTGTTGCATTATGATGGGTATCCCAACAGTGATTTTTGGTGGGGACTATTTAAAGCTAGGTCCGGCGTTTATTGAAGGCATTGAAGAAACAATGAATCAATCATTTTTTCCAACGAAACTCACAATTCAAAAAAGTAGTCTGCATGAAGCAGCAGGCATTTATGGTACGTTTGTTATAGCAAAGGATACGATTTTAAACAACATGATTGTTTAATTGAGTTTAGTTAAACAGGAGCATTACTAATGAAAACTTTTTATACAAAACACAGAAAGACTCTTGCAATAACACTGATGATGTTGCCTGGTGCAATATGGTTACTATTACTACGCTATCTGCCGATGGGCGGTGCAGTTATAGCTTTTCAAAATTATCGCCCTTATCCTAATAATCCCACATTTCTCAACAATATTCTAAATAGCGATTTTGTTGGATTTAATAACTTTAGGTTTATTTTCGCATCAGACAGGGCATGGATAATGATACGCAACACTTTAGCGTACAATGCAGTATTTATAGTGCTGACTACAGTTCTTGCTATCGCTATTGCAATTGGTCTTAGTGAATTGAGACGCAAGTTTTTTGCAAAACTATATCAAACCCTTATGTTTTATCCGTTCTTTATAAGTTGGGTAGTGGCGGGATACTTTGTTTTTGCTTTCTTAGATCCCACATTTGGATTGCTTTCACATGTTAGAAATTGGTACTTTGATCCAACAGGCTGGCCGGTGATTTTGACATCAGCTAATTTATGGAAAAATTTAGGATTTAACGCAGTTATATATCTTGCTGCAATTACGAGTATAGATCATGGTTTATATGAGGCTGCCGCAATAGATGGTGCGTCCAAATGGAAGCAGGTTTGGTCAATAACAATACCAAGCATTAAGCCTATGATTATCATTTTATTCATACTTGCGGTGGGTCGTATATTCAATGCAGATATCGGATTGTTCTGGAATATTCCGCAAAACATGGGACCACTGCAAAGCGTGACAGAAGTTATGGACACATATGTACTTAGAATTATGAATGCAAATATTCCGGGTGCTACGGGTATGGCTACAGCGGCAGGTTTGTTCCAGCAGGTGGTAGGATTTGTCTGCATAATGTTTGCTAACGGAATTGTCCGCAGGCTAGATAGAGAAAGTTCACTATTTTAGGAATACCACACACAGATATGAGAAAACATCATGTAGGGGACGGCATCCTTGACGTCCCGTAGCTTACGAAAGAAATTGCCAAGCGAAACGAGAGGAACACAACAATGACTACAAAGAGTAAATTTAGAGGCAATAACATAGGTCGCTTAGGTGAGGCAGGTATTCACATACTCGTTGGCGGTTTTGCATTACTGTGCATCATACCTTTTATCTTTATAATAATCATCGCTTTTTCCAGTGCTGAGAGCCTGCGAACAGTCGGATATACATTCTTTCCAACAGAGTGGACTACAGCATCATTTCGAGCAGCATTTGACATGGGAGATCAACTATGGCGTAGTTTTTTCAACAGTGTTATTGTCACTGTAGTTGGAACATTCTTCTCTGTACTAATAACGTTGCTGTACGCGTATGGATTATCACGACCGGACTACCCACTACGTAAGCCCTTTGCATTTTTCTTATTCTTCACAATGGTATTCGGTGGCGGATTGGTCCCTACAGTAGTCGTAATTCGCAACGTGTTGGGATTAAGCAATAGCTTAAGTGCACTAATTATTCCTGCATTAATTATTCCATTTCACGTCATTATAATGCGTACATTTTTAAAAGGTTCTGTTCCTGAAGCGTTAATAGAATCTGCAAGATTAGATGGAGCGGGAGAGTTTCGCACATTATTTTCAATCGTGGTTCCAATTTCAAAGCCGGGTATTGCAACAGTATCATTACTTACAGCAATTAACTACTGGAATGACTGGTTCTTATCACTACTGTTTATACGCGACAGAGAGTTGTTTCCATTACAATACCTCTTAATGGAGATGCAGCAAAATATTGAGTTTTTAAGGCGAAACTTGGCGCTGGTCGGTGCTGCAAATGTTAACTTTGCAGATCTTCCCGGAGAGGGCTTACGTATGGCATTGGCTGTAATAATTGTCATACCTATTGCGTTTGCATACCCTTTCTTCCAACGGTACATAATATCAGGCTTAACAATTGGTGCAGTAAAAGAGTAGAAAAAGTAGAAATACTTTTCAAATAAATCAAACGAAAATTTAGGAGGAAACCATTTAAATGAAAAAGCTAATGAGAAAAGAAAAAGGTGTTAGCGGAAAGTTATTGTTACTATTGCTTGTAATGATGGTAACTGTGATGTTCATAGTAGCGTGTGATGACGCAGAAACACCGACAACAGACACACCAGGAACCACAGACACAACGGATGTTGCGGACACAACAGACACAGATGAACCTACAGAACCCACAGAGCCGACCGAAATAACAGATGCCACAGAAGTAACGATTTGGTTCATGGGAGCCTCTGTTGAAGATGATGCAGCTGTGATTGAAGCGGCAAATGCACGTTTGGCAGAACTGGGCGCTGGTGTCACAATTAACCCAATTTGGACAGGTGGATGGGCCATGGGTGATCCTGCACAAGTTGCATTGGATACCGGAGATAATTCAATTGATATTTTCTGGACAGGATCATGGGGTCTTAACTTCTGGACGAATGCTAGTGTAGGCAACTTCATTCGCCTAGACAACCCGGACAATGACTTGCTAGCACGTTATGGTCAGGACATGTATGCAGCAGTACCAGAAGCTCTTTGGGATGCATTTACTACTGACGGTCCACTAGGATTCGGCATCTATGGCATACCTGGATACAAAGACTATGCACAAATGTATGCGTGGGATGTCAATAATACAAGACTAGAAGAACTTGGATTTGATTTTGATGAATTGTTTGATGAAAATGGCATAAATTATGCAGTATTCTTTGATCCACAATTTGAAGCAGCTATGGTTGCTGCAAAGGAAATGTACGGAGACACATTCTTCCCGCTCCTTATCGAGCCAGAAACATTTGTTCGCGCGGCATCTAACGCAGACCTTGACTTGACAGGTCTCAGTGCGTTCCATTTCAGCTTTGACCCATCTAATCCTGCAAATCCTGTCGATCCAACCATTGGGCTTAACCTAGAAAATGAAGACTTCTTGGCTGTAATTGATAGATTGCATCACTTCTGGAATCAAGGCTTTATTGATCCGCGCCTGGCAATTCCGGGTGAATCGAGCACAGTTCTTGTAGAAACAGCTATCGCAGGAGAATACCTATTTTCACAGGTTGTATATGCGTATGGACACACTGCGGCTGCATCTGACCTAAGAGGCATAGATGCACGCTTCCCACCAATGAGTAGACCACTTGTGTCTTCGGTTTCTGCAGCAGGTTCAGGTTTTGCGATATCTGTTTATTCACAAAATCAAGAAGCAGCCATGAGATTTATGAATGCATGGTATACTGATAACCAATTAGCAGTCATTCTTTCTGAAGGTGTCGAGGGTATCCATTGGAATGCAGATGCAGATGGTTTGATTGTATTAGACCACGATGCAAGAGCTGGTTATGCACCATGGAGATTCGGAATGGGCAACATTTTTGTACTAACTCCAAGAGATACAGATGGTGTTGGATACTTTGACCGCTTCCAGGCATATAATGCAGCAGGTACAGGTACATCTTTACTAGGATTTACTTTTGATAGTGAGCCTGTAGGTTTGGAAATAGCTTCACTACAAGGTGTTGTTGATCAGTTCCACCAAAGTTTGACGGTAGGTGCAATCGATCCAGCAACAGCTGTTGAAGAATATCTGTCTGCACTACGAGCAAACGGTATTGATGTAGTGTTAGCAGAACTAAATGCACAACTGCAAGCATTTTACGCTGCGAGATAATCAAAAAAAACAATTGACCCATAGGGTTGCGGTATGTTATAATTCAACCGTAGGCAAAAGGTTAATAACATCTATATTAGCACGAAAACACCGAGATGACCGTCTCGGTGTTTTCTGTTAGGCTAGTTGTCGTTGCTATTTCCGTCTAGCCATTTACAGATATAGTAGGCGACTATACCTGCCATAACGGAAACACAAAAGGTTAATAATTTTTCTATATTAGCACCTCCTCTCCGTTGCATTTTTACTGGAGTGGAGCAGCGACAACACTAATATTATTTCACGCCATAAGACAGTTGTCAATAAACGTTTCAAGCTTCAAAATGTTGGAAATTCACACTTTATACAAAAGATATTTCACGTCAGAAAGTTGCGAAAATGAAGATATTGTGGTAATATGAGCGAGTTCATACCATCAAGGTATGGTGCCGAAATATTAAGGGAGGTGAGCAGGTGACAACAAACCCGTTAAAATTGGGGAACTTGCGACTTGCAGTTCTTATTGATGCAGAAAATGTGCCACGCAATTGCATGAAACGCGTAATGGAAGAAATAGCAATATATGGAACACCCACAATAAAACGAATATATGGCGACTGGACGAGTCCCGTTGTATCCGGCTGGAAATCATCACTATTAGAAAACGCCATCACGCCAATACAGCAATACAGTTACACATCGGGTAAAAATTCAAGCGATTCAGCTATGATAATAGATGCGATGGATATTCTGTACGCAGGTAAGACAGATGGATTTGTACTTGTTTCCAGTGACAGTGATTTCACAAGGCTTGCTATCCGTTTACGTGAAGCCGGACAGCGAGTAATTGGCATTGGAGAGCGAAAAACACCGAGTGCATTTATTGCGGCGTGTGATAAATTTACGTATATTGAAGTTATTTTTGAGAGATTTGCAGAAGCACAATCGGATGATCATGGACATGGTCTTGAGATTGAAACCCATAGTGGGCAGCAACTACAACATTTGCACCGCAATAAACCACAGTCAGCACCGAAGCAAAATGGTGAAAAAGTACCCAAATCAGTAATCAAGCTTATTGCAGATTCAATAGCTGATTTGGCTGATGATAGCAACTCGGTATTTATGGGAGAACTCGGAAATCTAATACTCAAAAAGCAACCGGATTTTGACCATAGAAACTATGGCTTTAAGAGTCTATCGGCAATGATTAAATCTATTGAACGTTTTGAAACTGATTTTAGACAAACAACAGACCCGAATATAAAGCATGTATTTGTGAGAGATAAAGAGAGTTGAGGGTAGATTGAGAAGACGAAGAACCGGATGTTTTGGAACATTCATCATAATATTATTAATCATAGCCATACCAGTTGGTGTGATACTCTACGATAGCAATAATCGCCTGGTCACAGATGAGTTCGAATTATTTTATGACAATTTGCCAATTGGATTTGACGGTTATCGCATCGCTTTACTCGCTGATTTACACGGTGCAGAGCATGGTGCAAATAATGAGCGACTTGTAGAAAGAGTAAGAGAAGCGAGACCGGATATAATTGCCATTGCAGGGGATTTGATTGATGATTATCAACCCGGCAATCCAGTTGAGCAGCAGATTGAAATATCACGAACATTAGTTACTCAGCTTGTTCAGATTGCACCTGTATACTATGTAACAGGTAATCATGAATGGGCGACCGGAATGATTCAAGATATATTTGCAATGCTTGAAGAGAGTGGTGTTACCGTATTACGCAACCAGTACAGGACATTATCGATGGGTGGCGATACAATTATTCTGGCAGGTGTAGATGACCCTAACGGACCTGCAGATATGACAACCCCAAGGGAGCTTGTTGAACGAATCCATGCAAGTGAAAACCCTGATTTTATCGTTATGCTTTCACACAGAAACAACAACCTGAGGCTCTATAGCGATCTTGACGTTGACTTAGTTCTAAGCGGACATGCACATGGCGGCATGTACGTTTACCGTTCACAGATGGTCTTGTTGGACCACAAGGTGAGCTGTTTCCGACATATACAAGTGGTGTGTACTCAAGGGGCAGTACCAATATGGTAGTTTCTCGCGGACTGGGTAACCATTTCGGATGGACACGCTTTTTAAACAATCCCCATGTTGTTATTGTAGAATTAAGAGCGAGATAAAATTAGGGTATAGGGGTTAGGGTATAGGGGTTAGTAATGAAGCTTCCGAGCCGTAATCCTTATACTAAACATAAATGTAGGTAATTATGATACAATTTGATGATTATAAACAAAAAATAATGGCTCTGCGAGGGACCCTTGATACGCTTGAGCAGGCATTAAAGCTTGATGAGGCGACTACAGAAGTTCAAGTGCTTGAGGATGAAAGCGCGCGTGATGGTTTCTGGAATGATTTGGAAAACTCACAGAAAGTATTGCAAAAAATTAAGCAACTCAAAAACAAAATCTCCGGTTACGAAAAGCTTGACGGAGCATGGAATGATTTGATTGCACTTTGCCAAATGGGTGCAGAAGAGAGTGACGAAAGCTTGCTTCCGGAGCTTGAAGAAGAGTTCATGCAGTTTACCCAGGCCCTTGAAACTGCAAGGCTGGAAACCCTCTTATCCGGAGAATATGATGACAGCTCTGCAATCGTGTCATTTCACGCCGGGGCAGGGGGTACAGAGGCGCAGGATTGGGCACAGATGCTCTATCGTATGTATACACGTTGGGCAGAACGTCATGGTATGAAGTACAAGGTGTTGGACTGGCTTGACGGGGAAGAAGCAGGCATGAAGTCAGCATCGATTCAGATTGATGGTGAAAATGCTTATGGTTATTTGAAAAGCGAGAACGGCGTTCATAGGCTTGTGCGAATATCGCCATTTGATTCATCAGGACGTCGTCATACCTCATTTGCTGCAATTGAAGTAGCACCGCTAATTTCTGATGATGTTGAGATAGAAATTAAAAGCGAGGATTTGCGTATTGACACATATCGTGCGTCCGGAGCGGGCGGGCAGCATGTAAACAAAACAGAGAGTGCTGTGCGGATAACGCATCTTCCGACAGGGCTTGTTGTCGCATGTCAAATGGAACGCAGTCAGCATCAAAATCGTGAAGTCGCAATGAGAATGTTGCGTTCAAAGTTAATTGAAATAAAAGAACGTCAACACTTAGATAAGATTGACGATATAAAGGGCGAGCAGATGAAAATCGAATGGGGAAGTCAAATTCGCTCATATGTTTTTATGCCATATACTCTCGTAAAAGATAATCGGACGGGATACGAAAACGGCAACATAGGTGCTGTGATGGATGGCGATTTAGATGGATTTATTGAAGCTTATCTTAGTATGGGGTAAGGATAGGAATTGCAATGTCAGTGCGAAAAATGATTATTGATACAGATTGCGGGAGCGATGATGCTGTGGCAATTGCGATGGCGGTAAAAGAGTCTGCGGTTGAGGTTTTGATGATTTCAACAGTGGTTGGCAACACATCAATGAGTCAAGGGACGATAAATACGCTAACAACCCTTGGGTATGCAAATTCATATCACCCACCGGTGTACAAAGGATGTAAGCGACCTCTTATGCAAAAGCCGTTCTATGCCTACGAAACTCATGGTGATGATGGAATGGGTGATATTGGTCTTATGCCACCAAGAGGAGCTACTGCAGCTGATGGGCATGGTGTAATTAAGATGCTCGAAATACTCATGGCTCATGAGCCAAATACGATTGAAATTGTTTGTCTTGGTCCACTCACAAATATTGCGGTGGCAATATCACTGTCACTAGAAGTCGTACATCGAGCAAAGAGCATAACAATAATGGGTTCTGCAGGATTTGGAATTGGAAATGTTTCGCCTGTTGCAGAGTTCAATATTCGACATGATGCCGAAGCTGCAAAAATTGTTCTTGATTCCGGTCTGCCTGTTACATTCGTAGGTTGGGATGCCTGTTTAGGTGATGCTATTTTTGACGAAGATGACATTCAACGCCTGCGTGCAATCAAGCCACTAGGTGAGTTTATGATAGACTGTAACAAGTCGCTAATAGAATTCAATGAAGACAGATTTGATCGTTCTATACTTGATTTTGCAGACCCCGTGGCGATGGCAGTGGCTTTGTGGCCAGAGGTTGTTACTCAGTGTGACAAATACCCGTGCGAAGTAGATGTGTCAAATGGTCCAGGCTATGGTGCGTTAGTGATTGATCGAAACAATGAGTTTGGCGGAGAGCCAAATGCGTACATATGTACTCAGGTAGACGCAAAGCTATATAAGGAAAAGCTGTTTCACGTTGCGAGTCTGTAAGCTATAGAAGGAAAATCCGCGACTACCGCTTGATTACGGCTAACATGGGACTTGTAAACCCCCTACCTGCCCGTAACTCTAACCCGCAAAAAAAGCTTGACTTTCGTGATAATACACTGTATTATTACTGAGCAATAGTAAGCAGAACGGTAGCCCCGTCCTCACCCGACCGCCTTAGGAGCGCGTTGTGGTCAAGAGCCTGAAGTGATTTCGGGTGGCACAAAGCTTTGATTTCGATTGAATATTCAAGTGATTAGTGTTTATGAGACGGGTACAATTGTATCCGTCTTTTATTTTGCAAGAAGAAGTTCGATTTTATAAGTTTGCAATGGAGGTGTTTTCTAATAAGCAACGTAAATTATCAGATTAATGAGGATATAACTGATGCCGAGGTTCGTCTTATAGACGAAGATGGAACTCAACTTGGGATTATGTCATCAGAAGATGCAATGAAAATTGCAGTCGAAAAAGAGGTTGACCTTGTAAAAATCGCAGGCAATTCAAAGCCGCCTGTCTGTAAAATCATGGATTACGGTAAGTACCGTTATGAACAGTCAAAGCGTGAAAAAGAATTGCGCAAACATCAACATATTGTTGAGGTAAAAGAAATTCGCATGTCGCCAAGTATCGGTGATAATGATTTCAAAACAAAATTGACCAATGGTATGAAGTTTCTCAGAGAGGGTGACCGTCTAAAGGTTACTGTTCGATTCAGAGGTAGAGAAATGGCGCATACTAATATCGGAGAAAAATTGCTTTTGAGATTTGCCGAAGAGTGCTCTGAGATAGGGAATGTTGATAAGAATCCAAAGCTTGACGGAAGACATATGTCATTGTTTCTAACGCCTAAGCAAGCAAAACAATAGTGTACGAGTATTAGTACACCAAACTTATAAAATAAAAAACAGCGTTACCCAAGACGCATTGTTTTGGGGCAATGTTGTGCGCATATAAAATAACAAAGGGAGAAGTAACTATGCCGAAAATTAAAACACATAGTGGGGCAAAGAAAAGATTCAGCCTTACAAAATCTGGGAAGGTTAAACGCGCTCGTGCGTACAAAAACCACATTCTCAATCACAAGACAACAAAGCGTAAGAGAAATCTACGCAAGGGTGCATACGCCGATGTCACAAACGAAGCCGCAATCAAACAAATGATTCCGTACAAATAGGGGAGGGTAAGCAACATGGCCAGAATTAAAGGTGCAGTAACAACACGTAAAAGAAGAAAAAAGATTTTAAAATTAGCAAAAGGCTATTGGGGCGCGAAGTCTAAACATTACAAAATGGCAAATCAAGCGGTTATGAAGTCGCTTACCTATGCGTACGTTGGTCGTAAGCAGAAGAAAAGAGATTTTCGCAGACTTTGGATTATGAGAATAAACGCAGCTTGTAAGTTAAATGGAATGAACTATTCACGCTTCATGCATGGTTTGAAAAAATCAGGTATTGATTTAAACCGTAAAATGCTGTCAGAAATAGCTATACATGAGCCGGAAGTATTCACACAACTTTGTGATACATCCAAGAAAGCACTTGCATAAATAAGATCATATATAAAAAGGAGCCAATGTGGCTCCTTTTTTGAAGGGTGATGCGTCTCACAGTAATTCATAAATTTGACGTGCCGCATGGCGACAAAAAAACAAGTAATAGCATAATATTGAAGTGACGCAGACCACTAAAGTGGATATACTTTTCCGGGTTCTATTTCGCCGTATTTGTGATGCAATAGCTCAGACACAGTTACGAGCTGCACTTCAGCTTTTATAAGTTCGGGAATCAACACATCCATTGCATCAGCTGTTGATTCATATAAGTCGTGACAAAGAACGATATCACCACTTTTAATATTATCCATAATATGCGAAAGAACAAGCTGTGCATCCTTGTGTTCCCAATCTCTTGGATCGACTGACCAGTTGACAATCGCCAGCTCTAGTTTTTTTGCAGCCTTTAATACCTTTTTGTTCATGTACCCATAGGGTGGGCGAAACATCGGTGAGATACTGCCGGTAACTGCTTCGATTGCATTAATCGTATCGGTTACCTGCTGCATGATTTCCACAACTGTTAGCGCAGTAAAATCCGGATGATCCCAGGCATGACAAATTATTTCGCACTCCATTTGGTGTGCGCGAAATACTTTGTTTTTATGATCTGCGATTCTACTGCCTGTGACAAAAAAAGAGACACGACCACCATGTTGTTGAAGAGTATTTAAAATACGAGATGTGTATTCGCTTGGCCCATCATCAAACGTTAGAGCAACGACAGGCTTACCAGGGTCAATTCTATCGGTTTGCATTATATGTCTATTCCTTTCGCTATATCTAAAATCACAAAGCGATCAAAAATGAATGGACATTTCGTGCATTAATTTGCGGTTTCCCGAAGGGAGAGCAAATTGGCACATTATTAAGTTTGAATTTATTCAAACTTTTGTCTATTCCTTTCGCTGTATCTAAAATCACAAAACGACCATGAAAATAGAACGGACATTTCGTGCATCAGGTCGTGATTCAATGCATGGAAACAATCCCATGATAAAAATAATACGGTCTTGCCATAGAGTATACAGTATGATAGCATAAGAGTGCAAGTGTTTTATAGAAAGTAGGTGGACAGTGAAACTCTTTTTTTGTGTATTGATGTGCAAAATATTATATATTCTTGGAAAAATGCTTGGTAAAGGAAGCAGTTTGCCTGGGAAAATCATATTGCGTATGTTCCCTGATGTGCTCGAGCAGCTGAAATTGCCGAAAACTATAATTGCTGTAACAGGTTCCAATGGAAAAACAACGACCGCGGAGCTTATAGCACGTGCACTAAGTGCCAATGGAATGAAAGTGGGCTGGAATTATGAAGGTTCTAATCAGACTGAGGGTGTGGCGACGCTTTTGCTACGCATTTCTTCGTTCTCAGGGAATGTAAAATATGACGCAATAGTTATGGAATGTGATGAGCGTTATGCGAAAAAAATATTTGAAAAAGTACGCCCTTCTGCCTTGCTTGTGACGAATCTTTGTCGTGACCAGCTAACACGAAATGGTCATCCTGAGTTTATTGAGGATTGCTTACGCGCAGCTGTTGATGTAGTAAATGATGATATCAAACTGGTTTTAAATGCCGATGATCCGTACGTTTCTGCATTGGCAACACGGTCAGTAATAGATAGAAATGGTGTTGTGTGGTTTGGAATCAGCTCTGATAGCGCAGTTTCGCCGAATAAAGGCATGTATGATGATGGTGCATTTTGTCCACTATGTAAAGAGCGAATGACTTATGCATATCACATTGCGGGGCATTACGGCAGTTATAAATGCACATCCTGTTACCTCAAACGAAATAGCCCAAAAGTCGAAGGGACAGTGCATGAAAACGGTTATCTTGAGTTTAATAACGGATTAAAAATGAAAATGGCACTACCAAGTGTTACCGGTGCATATAATTTCTGTGCAGCCGTCGCGATTGCAGAAGTTGCTGGAGTTAGTGCATCTGATGCTGTAAATGTGCTAAATGAGTATAAGCTCACAGGAGGGCGTACTGTTGCATTGAATGTGGGAATTAATAGAGACGGTCTTTTATTGGTATCGAAGCATGAAAATTCATTTGCATATGACAGGTCGTTATCATGGATTGTAGAGCAAAAAAGAATCTGCTCTGTGATTGTGGTTGTAGATTCAATTAGTCGTAAGTACTATACAAGTGAAACATCTTGGCTCTGGGATATTGATTTTGGTTTATTGGTTGATGATGATGATGATATAATTAACATCGTG
The DNA here is from genome assembly GCA_009785345.1 of Oscillospiraceae bacterium. Lineage (GTDB taxonomy): Bacteria > Bacillota > Clostridia > Oscillospirales > Oscillospiraceae > WRMH01. Next base: position 2,713 of record WQWL01000041.1, on the reverse strand, counting down.
CTTGCAGGAACATATGCTAATGAGCTTGCTATGCGGTTTGCGATGACTGATATAGATCAATCTAAGATAAGCTATGTTGCGGACTTGAAGAATTTACGGGAGCATATTAAGAAAAACACAATGGGTAAATTTTATGTGCTAACTTGTTTTGCAGACAAGGCGAAAGTGGTTAAGGCGTTAGAGGCTTGATATCAGGTCTCGTAATTCTGCGGGTCGTCGCAGAATCTAGTAAGTACATATTTCTTGGATTCTGCGACTTCGCGCAGAATTACGAGGTAGTGTGAAGTAATCAATGAAAAAGAGTGCAACGAGAGTGAGCAATGCCTTTCGCACCTTTGTGTCGAAAGGCTAGGCAAAAGTATATTAAAAAGCCAATGACGACAGGGAGTTATTTGAATGAAAAAGATTAAATTATTACACCTATATCACGACTTGATGAACCTCTATGGAGACTGGGCGAATGTCGCAATTTTGGAACATTCGCTCACTGTGGGAGGCTGCGATGTTTTGGTTGATAAGAAGAGCGTTGGCGATGATATTAACTTTGATTCTTATGATTTCATCTATATTGGGAGCGGTACTGAACGAAGCCAATTGGCGTGCGTGCGAGATTTAAAGCAGTATAGGAAGCAGCTAATTGGATGCATTGAAGCTGAAGTTCCGGTTTTAGCTACAGGCAACTCACATGAACTGTTTGGGAAAGCTATAACGGACTCTAATGGAGCGAAACATGAAATGCTTGGACTGCTGGATTTTGAAACCGTGCAATTAAACACCCGCGTCACAGGTGATTGCGTATGCAAAGTCTCGTTTTTGACAGATAAACTAATCGGATTTATAAACCGCGCAGGAGGCAGTCAAAATGGTGATGTGGAGCGTCCGTTTCTTATTGAACCAAAAGAAGGAGCCAGCTTTAAAGCGAGCGGTGAGGGAATCAGATATAAAAACCTACTGGGGACATATTTAACCGGACCACTGCTTGTACGCAATCCACCACTTTTGAGGTATTTTGCAAATTTGATTACAGATGAGTCAAAAGATATAAAAAAATATGAAAATGATGCACTTCTTATCTATCAAGAAAAGGCATATATTTCAGCGGTTGAGATGTTGTAATTGGTGGGTTTTGTCATTTTGATATAATTATTTTTAACTTAGTGGAACAAAATTGTCATCTTTTCGTCTAAATAATTGAGCTATGTTAACGATAAGTTAAATAGTGAGAAAAATAAGGAGGAAAAAAATAATGAAAAAAATCGTTTTATTGTTGCTAACAGTAAGTTTTATCTTGGTAGCAGTAGTTGGGTGTGCAGGTCCTGATGTGACCGTAGGTGGAGCAGGTGCAGGCGGAGCGGAAGAACCCGATGCAGTATATGAGCCTGAAGAAGAGGTTATAGATGTATATGAGCCGGATGTAGGTTCTGAAGAAACATTCGATGACGTGCATATTGTACTACCAGGCGAAGGTGAAGAAGGACAGTATAATGAAGTCAGAGCGGAGTATTTATTCATAACCGGTGAAATCACATTTATCAACAATGAAGGCGATGCCACCAGTCTAACCATAGAAACTCCAGAAGGTGCTACGGCGATCCTAAATTTGGATGTAGAGACTGTGTTTCCATTTTCTGATGAGTTTGATGTTGGTGATACAGTTACAGGTTGGTACCTCTCAATGGCTCCTATGATGGCAATTTACCCACCACAGTACAACATAGCAGTACTCTCAGCAGGTATGCCTGAAGGTTCAAACATTAAAGTTGATCGTTTTGAAGCATGGGAAAGTCATGAAGGTGATTATTTCATTTCTCAAGATGGTATGTTTGCATTTACCACTGATGAGAACACAGAAATTACTCTTGCTGACGGTCAAGAGTTTACAATCAACGAATGTGCAGGCAGACGCATTGTAGTTGTCTACGGCATGTCTACAAGAAGTATTCCAGAAATAGCAACAGCCAACAGACTCATTGTACTCTTTGAGTCAATAGTCCCTCTTGGCTGATAGGCTTATCACTAGGAGCTAGTTAGCTCTGGAAAAAAATATGAAAAGTCTCATTTTGAATAGAGACCTGTGACTTCACGCAAAAGGGAGACCGCCGTTTTATACGACGGTCTCCTTTTACAATGTTGCTCAGAATACTTCTCAGACGCTATACCTTTGTATCATCCAATCTCTATCACATCGACATTGTGGTGAACATTCAATGGAAAATCGCCTTCTATGCGATTGCCTATATACATGAATCAAGTTGGTGTTGACACTGACCTCAAGACTTTCCATCATTGACGATAGTTAACTCAGGGGCTCGGCAACACCTGGTTGAACAGCCAGTCCATTATGGTCTCGTTGGCGTAGGTCTGACCGTATGCGAAATCGTTATACGTTGTGCCGGACACAAGGTTTACTCTCATGCCTGCCAGGTACGGCTGGGATATCATGTTGTTGAGTACCATCACCCAAGACCAGTGTTGCTGATACCAATATTCAGGGTATCCCGGCTCTTCTATCGTGTTTAGCATCCATTGGTTCGGGAGCTCGGTGCCGCCGATATGAGTGAAGATGGAGAGACGTACTGCGTTGTTGCCGGCTGCACGCATACGACCGTAGCTTGGTCTTTGACCGTTGCAGGCATGACCCCTCACACCGTTATTACCTTGGATGTACCACACGGGTACATGGGACAGAAGGTTGGCGTTGGCCACCGACAGC